>ONGN01000014.1 GCA_900317385.1 uncultured Eubacteriales bacterium | reverse complement strand
AGTCCACTATCCAGCGCAGCTCGTCTATCTGCTCCGGGGTGAAAAACTGGGCCTCGTCGGCTATTATAACGTCAGTGCGTCCCGTTGAGCGGTAGAGCTCAACGATGCTGTCTTCCGGGCGGATGACGGAGGCTTTGCGCGAGAGACCGATGCGGCTTTGAATGACGTCGGCTCCGTCCCTGTCGTCGGTAGAGGGCTTTATGAGCCATACGGTCATGCCGCGCTCCTCGTAGTTGAACTGGGTGATGAGCGCCTGAGCCGACTTTGAAGAGCCCATAGCCCCGTATTTGAAATACAGCTTAGCCATTTTGATTTCTCCCGAGATACCCGCGTATCCTCTCAAGCACCATCTCGAGGGCTACGGTGTTGCGCCCGCCCTCGGGGATTATTATGTCCGCCCTGCGCTTCGAGGGCTCGACGAACTCCTCGTGCATGGGCTTCACCGTGGAGAGATACTGGTCGATGACGCTGTCGAGCGTCCTGCCGCGCTTCTTAACGTCGCGCACTATGCGGCGGAGGATGCGGACGTCGGCGTCGGTATCGACGTAGATTTTTATATCGAGCTCGCGGCAGAGCTCGGGCTCGGCGTAAATAAGGATGCCCTCGACGAGGAGGACGCGGGCGGGCTTTATCGTCTCCGTCTCCTTAGAGCGGTTGTGTATCGTATAGTCGTAGACCGGGGCCTCGACGGACTCTCCGGCCTTAAGCTTGCGGAGGTGCTCCAGAAGGAGGGGGGTATCGAATGAGTCGGGGTGGTCGTAGTTTAGCTTGCACCTCTCCTTGTAAGTCATATCGTCGTGCGCCTTATAGTAGCTGTCGTGGTGTATCACCGAGACGTCTGAGCCGAATTCCGCGATTATCTTTTTCGTTATCGTGGTCTTGCCGCTGCCGGTTCCGCCTGCTATCCCTATCGTAAGAGTCTCCATCCCGAGCCCGCCTTTCTCTTTTTTCCCCATTGTACCACAGCGCTGTATTCTCTGCAAAGTCTATTTTCGGAAATTGACTTTTTTTGCGATTATTATATAATATAAGTATAAATTATTTGGGAGGTTACAGCCATGTCGATACCAACACCTCATAACGTCGCAAAATACGGCGAGATCGCGAAGACCGTGCTTATGCCCGGCGACCCGCTGCGCTCGAAATTCATCGCGGAGAATTTTCTTAAAGACCCCGTCCTCGTAAACAACGTGCGAGGAGTGCAGGGCTACACCGGGACGTGGAAGGGCGTGCCCGTAACGGTGATGGCGTCCGGCATGGGGATCCCCGCCATCGGGATCTACAGCTGGGAGCTTTACACGGAGTACGGAGTCGAAAGCATAATCCGCGTCGGCTCGGCGGGAGCGCTTCAGGACGATATCCACGCGATGGATATAGTTATCGCCCAAGGCGCCTGCACCGACTCGAATTTCGCCCACCAGTTCAATCTGCCCGGCACCTTCGCCCCCATAGCCGACTACGAGCTTATGAAGACTGCGATAGACTGCGCTGAGAAAAAGGGCGTTTCACCCCGCGTCGGCAACGTGATGAGCGCGGACAACTTCTATTCCGACGGGTCCGACGGACCCGACCCCTGGCGCAAGATGGGCGTTTTAGCCGTCGAGATGGAGTGCGCCGGGCTCTATATGAACGCCGCCCGCCTCGGCAAGCGCGCGCTCGGCATACTGACAATATCAGACCACCTATATCTGAACGAAAACCTGCCCGCCGAGGCAAGGCAGACCTCGTTTACCCAGATGATGGAGATAGCCCTCGACACAGCCGCCGCGATGGCGAAAAATTAAGGGGCGAAATGCACAAAAGCAAGCCGCTTTATCAGTGCATTTCGATAATTCCAACTAAAGAAGATGTTTGTGCTTGATTTACCGGGACGAAAAATGTTATAATATGCTAAACGCGGACAAGCCGCGCACAATATAAAAATGGAGGAATGTAAAAATGAAAAAGCTTATCGCGCTTCTTCTCGTCATGGCAATGGTATTTGCTCTCGTGGCCTGCGGTGGCAGCAAGAAAGCGAACGCTGACTCGATCCCCGACACCATGGAGTCCAAGGACGGCGTCTACAAGGTAGCATTCGTTACCGACGTCGGCCAGCTCAAGGACAAGAGCTTCAACCAGGGCACCTATGACGGCGTTAAGCTCTATGCTTCCGAGAACAACCTCAGCTACAAGTACTATCAGCCCGCCAACGGCGATCAGGCCACTGACGACGACCGTTACGATGCCATGAAGGCCGCCGCTGACGCCGGCGCCGAGGTCATCGTATGCGCCGGCTTCATGCAGGCCGGAGCCCTCGAGAGAGCTGCCAAGGAGTTCACCGGCGTTAAGTTCGTCTTCATCGACGGTTGGAACATGGGCCTCTCCAACGTTGCCGGTATCGCCTTCAAGGAAGAGCAGCCCGGTTACTTCGCCGGCTACGCTGCCGTTAAGGAAGGCTACACCAAGCTCGGCTTCTCCGGCGGCGGCGGCGGAACCAACCCCGCTGTTAACCGTTACGGCTACGGCTTCGTCCAGGGCGCCAACGACGCCGCTAAGGAACTCGGCATCAAAGTCGACGTCAAGTACACCTATCAGTACGGCGCTTCCTTCGCCGCTTCCAACGAGCTCCAGACCCTCATCTCCGGCTGGTATCAGAACGGCACTGAGGTCGTCTTCTCCTGCGGCGGCTCCATCTTCCAGTCCATCACCGCTGCTGCCTCCGCTAACGACGGACTCGTCATCGGCGTTGACGTTGACCAGAGCCCCGACTCCGACACCGTTATCACCTCCGCTATGAAGGGCCTCGCCTCCGCTGCCCAGTGGGCTATCGGCAAGGCTTATGACGGCACCTGGGCTGAGATCGGCGGAAACGGCACCAGCCTCGGCGTTAAGGAAGACGCTGTAGGACTTCCGACCGCTACCTGGAGCCTCAAGAACTACAAGGCTTCCGACTATGAGTCCCTTTACAAGAAGGTTCTCGACGGCAGCGTCACGATCGACGATCAGGCTCCCGAGGCCGACGGCATCGCCTCCGTCTCCTTCTCCAACGTAGTTATCTACTACGAATAATCCCTGAATACCAAGCGCCCCGCCGATTTCGGCGGGGCACTTTTTTCAGACTGTAGACAAATATAATTAAAATCATTTTTGGCGGGGGCGTGTACCTCGCCAAAAATACTTCTCAGGCCGCAAACGTGCGGCGCAGCCGTGCGCTGCAGCGGACTGTAATCTCAAATGAGAGCCCAGCGAAGCGGGTCTCATTTGAAGTGTTACATGCAGGTGTAGCCGCCGTCGACAGGGAGCTGGACTCCGGTGACGTAGCTTGAGGAGGGAGAGGCAAGGAAGATGGCGGCGGAATCGAGCTCGCCCTCGTTGCCGTAGCGCTCTTCGGGGATCATCGTGCGGGCGTTCTGCTGGAAGAAGTCGCTGTCAAGGGTCTCGCGGGTAAGCGGGGTGTAGAAGTAGCCCGGGCAGATGGAGTTTACGGTAATGCCGTATTTGCCCCATTCGGCGGCGAGGGCGCGGGTGAGGTTGACGACTCCGCCCTTAGCTGCGTGGTAGGGCGAGGAGCCCGCGATC
Source organism: uncultured Eubacteriales bacterium (assembly GCA_900317385.1). GTDB lineage: Bacteria > Bacillota > Clostridia > Oscillospirales > Oscillospiraceae > RUG626. Next base: position 32,092 of record ONGN01000014.1, on the reverse strand, counting down.
TTGTTGCCGACGAGGCCGTACATCGAGGCTATGTTGATTATGCGCCCGTATTTCGCGGGGATCATCGCCTTTTTCGCCACTGAACGGGCGACCTTGAAGGAGCCGAATAGGTCTATCTCCATCTCATGGGAAAACTGCTCGTCGGTGATGTCCTCGGCGGGGGCGACGGCTCCGGTGCCGGCGTTGTTGATAAGAATGTCTATCCTGCCGAACTCGGCGAGAGCTGCGTCAGTCATCGCCTCGACCGCTTCGGTGTCGGTTATATCGCACACGACGGGGAGAGTCTTCACCCCGAACTCGGCGGCTATATCGGCTGCGACAGCCTCGATGAGGTTCTTCCTGCGGGCAACGACGACGATGTTCGCGCCCTGATTCGCGAGCGCCTTCGCCATCTGAACGCCGAGGCCGGTGGAGCAGCCAGTGACGATGGCGACCTGATCCTTGAGATCAAAATAATTCTTCATTGCATTTTTCTCCTGTCAGTTATATTTTTTACCATATCATTATACAGCCTTGCGGGGCTATTGTCAATTTTTTAACTATCGTCAAATGGGTGAATATTTTGCGCTCCGTTCTTGAAGAACGGGCGCTTTTATGTTATGCTTAATAAGGAAAATTATACGAGGTGACAGACAGATGAACAAGGAGCTTCTTGACTTTATAAATCTAAGCCCCACCCCCTTCCAGGCGGTGGATAATATATCGCAAATGCTTGAAGACGCGGGGTATTTAAGACTATCCGAGGGCGGCGCGTGGAGCCTTGAGAGGGGAAAGGGCTATTTTGTTACGAGGAACCTCTCCTCAATCATCGCCTTCCGCGTTCCCGCTGAGGGCTTTTCGGGCTTTATGATAACGGCGAGCCACTGCGACAGCCCGGCTTTTAAGCTGAGGGAGAAGGCGGAGACGGAGGACAGCCGCTTTACCCGCCTTTCGGTCGAGGGCTACGGCGGTATGATCTACTCCACATGGCTCGACAGGCCGCTCGGCGTCGCCGGGCGGGTGATCGTGAAAAACTTCTCCGGGATAGAGACAAGGCTTGTAAACCTCGGCGGCGATGTCTGCCTTATCCCGAACGTCGCCATCCATATGAACAGGAGCGTAAACAAGGATACGAACTACAACCCCGCCGTCGATCTCCAGCCCCTCTATTCGATGAAGGGCTCGGGAAAGAGCATAAGGGCGAGGGCGGCTGAGGCCGCCGGAGCTGATGAGGGGGATATCATAGCCTGCGATCTCTTCCTGTATAATCCGCAGAAGGGCGCTTGCTGGGGCGACTTCATCTCCGCCCCGAGGCTCGACGATCTCCAGTGCGCTTATAGCTCAGTCGCCGCGTTTTTATCGTCAGAGGGCGGCTCGTCCGTGCCCGTCTGCGCCGTTTTCGATAACGAGGAGGTCGGGAGCCACACGAAGCAGGGGGCGGCGTCCACCTTCCTTAAGGCCACGCTCACGCGCATTTCGGCCTTCCTCGGCGGAGACCTCGATACAGCCCTCGCCTCAAGCCTGATGCTCTCCTGCGACAACGCCCATTCGATACACCCGAACCACCCGGAGTACGCGGATAAGAACGAGGCGCCCGTTTTAAACGGGGGCGTGGTGGTGAAATTCAACGCGGCTCAGAAGTACACGTCCGACGCCGTTTCCTACGCGCTTTTCAAGATGATAGCGGAGGAGGCGGGGGCGGAGATCCAGCTCTACGCGAACAGGCCTGATATACCCGGCGGCGGCACGCTCGGGAATATCGCGAACGCCCAGGTGAGCCTTAACACGGTGGATATCGGCCTTGCCCAGCTCGCAATGCACTCAAGCTTTGAAACCGCCGGGGCGAAGGATACCGAGACGATGGTAAAGGCTCTGAGGCTGTTCTTTGAAAAAAGCGTCGTATCCGAGGGCGACGGGAGCTATCGCGTTATTTGAAAAAAAGGGGGGAAAAGCCCGATGAATTATGAAGTTTTCGAGACGAAGGAGCGCGTTCTTGCGGATAACGCCGCCGAGGCCGAGCGCGTGCGCTCTCTCACGGGCGATAAGGGCGTTTTCTTCATTAACCTTATGGCCTCGCCCGGGGCGGGGAAGACGACGACCCTCGAACGGCTTATCGCCCTTTTGAAGGATAAGCACTCAATCGGCGTTATGGAGGCTGACGCTGACGGAGAGGTGGACGCCGCGAGAGTCGAGGCGGCGGGAGCGAGGGCTATCCAGCTCCACACGGGCGGCCTCTGCCATATGGACGCGGATATGACGAGGCGGGGCCTTGAGCGCCTTGGGCTCGACGGGCTCGATATCGCGTTTCTCGAAAACGTGGGGAATTTGGTCTGCCCCGCCGAGTTCGACACGGGCGCGGATATGAAGCTCGTGATACTCTCCGTGCCGGAGGGGGACGACAAGCCGCTCAAGTACCCGCTTATGTTCACCGTGGCGGACGCTCTCATCGTAAATAAGATAGACACGGCGCCCGTATTCGATTTCGACCTTGAAGCCCTGAAAAAGAGGGTGGAAAAGCTCAACCCGGGCATACCGGTCTTCCCCGTTTCGGCTAAGACGGGCGAGGGCTTCGGCGCTCTCGCCGGATATATCGAGGGGAGGCTTCGCAGATGAAGGTGATCGAGCTCGGGAAAAACGTCCTTGCGGCAAACGACGTTGAGGCGGAAGCACTCAGAGAGAGAATGCGAGCCGAAGGTCGGCTTTTAATAAATCTTATGAGCGCGCCGGGGAGCGGGAAGACGACACTGCTATCAAGGCTCATCGGGGATATGCGGGATATCGCCTTCGGCGTTATGGAGGCGGATATCGAGTCGAGCGTTGACGCGGAGAGGATAGAAGCTCTCGGCGCGAGGGCGATACAGGCGCATACCGGCGGCATGTGCCATATGGACGCCTATATGACGAGCGCGGCGCTCAGTGAGATGGGCGCGGACGGGCTGGATATCGTTTTTTTAGAGAACGTGGGCAATCTCATATGCCCGGCAGAGTACGACACCGGGGCGGGGCTGAAAATAATGATACTCTCCGTGCCGGAGGGGGACGACAAGCCGCTCAAGTACCCGCTTATGTTCCGCGAGAGCGACGCCCTCGTTATAACTAAGACGGACGCCCTTGGCTACTTCGATTTTGATATGGGAAAATGCGCCGAGAGGGCGAAAAAGCTCAACCCGGCGATAGAAATATTCCCCGTTTCGGCAAAGACCGGAGAGGGGATCAATAAGCTCGAGGATTATTTAAGGGGGAAGCTTAATATCCTGAGAAATAATAAAGGGAGGGGAACGCAAGCATGAAGGAACAGAAGAACAGAATGGTGAACGAGCGGGATTTCAGGCAGGACCCGAACTACGTCGCGCCGGATAAGGAGAAGGAGAAGCTTATCCTTAAGCTCGGCACGATGATAACGGACAGGTACCTCGTCAAATACACCCGCACAATGAAGACGGACGATCCGGAGTACTGGGCGCTCGACGAGGTGCTGACGAAGGAGGAGGCAAAGTTCCTTCTGAACTTCAAGAAGACCCGCGTCGCCTACGACACTCCGACCCTCGCGAAGATGAACAATATGACCGAGGAGGAGTGCCAGAAGATGATCGACCACCTGTGCTGGGTGGGCGTTCTCGAGATGAACAGGGAGAACGCGGATAAGCACAAGCAGTATAACGTGCCCATCTTCGTGCCCGGCTCGGCGGAGTTTATGATGATGAACGACGAGCTGACGGCTCAGCACCCGAATCTCGCGACCTTCTTCAACCTTATGACCCAGATGCCGCTTGAGAACGTGACCCCGATGATACCCCCCGGAGGAGCCGGAGTCGGAATGCACGTTATCCCGGTCGAGAAGGCTATCGAGAGCGAGAGCCAGTCCGCGAGCGTGGAGCACATCTCCCACTGGCTCAAGAAATACGATAAATACTCCGTCGGCCAGTGTACCTGCCGCAAGCAGCAGACCATGCGCGGCGAGGGCTCCGGCGAGATAAACGGCGAATTCTGCATCGGCGTCGGCGATATGGCGGAATACTGCGTAGACCGCAATATGGGCCGCTACATAAGCTACGACGAGGTTATGGAGATACTCGAGCGCGCCGAGCGCCACGGCTTCGTTCACCAGATCACGAATATCGACGGCGAGGAGAAGATCGTCGCGATATGCAACTGCGCCCCCGGCGTCTGCAACGCGCTGAGAACGAGCCAGCTTTACAATACCCCGAATATGTCCCGCAGCGCCTACAGAGCCCACGTTGAGAAGGAAAAATGCGTCGCCTGCGGAAAGTGCGTCGAGGTCTGCCCCGTCGGCGCGGCGAAGCTCGGACAGAAGCTCTGCACGAAAGAGGGCGAGGTCAAGTATCCCCTCACCAAGCTGCCCGATTCGACAAAGTGGACGGCGGATAACTGGAACGTGAACTACCGCGAGGACGCGAAGATAAACTGCTACGACACGGGCACGGCGCCCTGCAAGACCGCCTGCCCCGCCCACCTCGCCGTTCAGGGCTACGTCAAGATGGCGGCGGAGGGCAGATACCTCGACGCTCTCAAGCTCATAAAGCAGGACAACCCCTTCCCCGCCGTATGCGGCGCGGTCTGCAACCGCCGCTGCGAGGACGCCTGCACGAGGGGAACCGTCGATCAGCCGATAGCTATCGACGAGATAAAGAAGTTCATAGCCGCCCAGGAGCTCAAAGCCGAGACGAGATACGTCCCCATCTGCGAGAAGGACGACGGCGGTATGTGGGGCCACGAATACAAGATGGCGGTCATCGGAGCCGGCCCCGCCGGACTCTCCTGCGCCTACTACCTCAGAAAGCGCGGCTACGACGTGACCGTGTTCGAGAAGGAGAAAAGACCGGGCGGAATGCTTACAAACGGCATACCCTCGTTCAGACTTGAAAAGGACGTTATCGAGGCGGAGATCGACGTTCTCCGTCAGATGGGCGTTGAGATCCGCTGCGGCGTAGAGGTCGGGCGCGACGTTACGATAGACTCTCTCCGCAGGGACGGCTACAAGGCCTTCTATATCGCCATCGGCCTTATGGGCGGACGCAAAACGGGCGTTCCCGGCGAGGAGGCGAAGGGCGTTGAGAGCGGCGTCGAATTCCTCTACCGCGTAAATCAGGACGACAGCCTGCGCCTTTCCGGCGACGTCGTCGTGGTCGGCGGCGGAAACGTGGCTGTCGACGTTGCGAGAAGCGCCGCGAGAGCGACCGGAGGCAAGGTCACGATGCTCTGCCTTGAGAGCGAAAAAGAGATGCCCGCGGCTTCCGACGAGGTCGAGGAGGCGAAGGAAGAGGGCATTGAGGTCAGAAACGGCTGGGGCCCCAGGGAGATACTTACCGAGGGCGGAAAAGTAACCGGCGTCGTCTTCAAGAGATGCACGAGAGTTTACGACGAAAACCGCCGCTTCAGCCCGGAGTACGACGAAAACGATACGATAACCGTAAGCTGCGAGAACGTTCTCGAGGCGATAGGACAGTCCGCAGTCTGGGGCGGCCTCTTAGACGGAATTGAGATAGAAAGAAAGCCGAACGGGGCGATAGTCTACGATCCCGTGACCTTCGAGACGAGCGTAGCCGATATCTTCGTCGGCGGCGACATAGCCCACGGCGCCCGCTTCGCCATCGACGCGATAGCCGCAGGAAGAGCGGGAGCGGAGAGCATGCACAGGTCCGTACATCCCGGCCAGAGCCAGAGGATAGCCCGCGATCTGCGCGAGTTCAAGGAGCTCGACAAGGACGATATCGTTATCGAATCCTTTGATAACGCGAAGCGTCAGATACCGGGCAAAAAGCCGGGCAAGGCGACGGAGACCTTCCGCGATCTCCGCCTGCCTCTCACCGAGGAGCAGGTGAAGACGGAGGCGGCCCGCTGCCTCGGCTGCGGAGCCACGGTCGTAGATATAAACCGCTGCATCGGCTGCGGACTCTGCACCACCCGCTGCGAGTTCGACGCGATACATCTCTCCCGCGATCTGCCCGAGGCATCGAATATGGTCCGCTGCGAGGACAAGATGGGCAAGGTCGCCGCCTACGCGATGAAGCGCGAGGCGAGGATCATTTTCGGAAAGAAGAGCTGATATGCACGAGATGGGCATAGTCCTCCACCTCGCCGAGACGTTAAACGAAACGGCGAAGACGGAGAAGCTCTCGAAGATCGGCTCAGTGACCCTGCAGGTCGGCGAGGTGAGCGGGATAATGACGGATTACTTCGTCGACTGCTGGAACTATTTTAAGGGTCGACACCCCGTCCTCGCCGAAAGTGAGCTGAGGCTTGAGACGATACCCGCCGTCACCTACTGCGACGGCTGCGGCAAGACCTACGAGACCGTGAAATACGGGCGCGAGTGCCCCTATTGCCGCTCCGGCGAAACCTGGCTCCTGACGGGAAATGAGTGCGTTATCAAGGAGATCGAGGCCGAGAGCGAAACGGGCGAAGAGGGCGAATCGAGCTTTGAAGCAGGCGATCTGAAATAGAAAACCGCCTCCCGGAAATAACCGGGAGGCGGCGTTCTTTTATTCGAATATTGCGGCGAGGTTATGCGTGTACGGCGGGGTTACAATGCCCTTTTCGGTGATTATTCCGGTTATCAGCGAGTGGTCGGTGACGTCGAAGGCGGGGTTATAGCACTTCACGCCCTCGGGAGCCATCGGCTCGGCGTACCAGAGCGAGCGTATCTCGTCGGGGTCTCGCAGCTCAATTTTTATATCCTCGCCGGTTTTCGCGGAAAGGTCTATCGTGGAGCTCGGGCCGAGAACGTAGAAGGGTATCCCGTAATGCTTTGCCAGTATTGCGACGCCGGAGGTGCCGATCTTGTTCGCCGTATCTCCATTTGCCGCCACCCTGTCGCAGCCGACGAAGCAGAACTGGACGAGACCCTCCTTCATAACGGCGGACGCCATATTGTCGCAGATGAGGGTGACGTCCACTCCCGCCCGCATAAGCTCCCAGCTCGTGAGCCTCGCGCCCTGGAGAAGCGGCCTCGTCTCGTCGGAATATGCGCGAAGGTACATACCGCGCTCCGCGCCGAGGATGAGGGGACCGAGGCCGGTGCCGTACCTGCTCGTCGCTATCGGCCCGGCGTTGCAGTGGGTCAGCACCCCGTCCCCGTCCTTAAGAAGGCTAAGCCCGTGCTCGCTTATCGCGCGGCACATGGCGACATCTTCTTCTAAAATCGCCTGCGCCTCGTTTTTTAAAAGCGGGAGGATATCGGCGGGGGAGAGAGCGGAGGAATCGTCCACCACCCGCTTTACGCGGCGGAGAGCCCAGCTCAGGTTTACCGCCGTCGGCCGGGAGGAATTTAAGTAATCTGCCGTCTCATTAAATTTCGCACGAAAATCGGGGTAGGGAAGATGCGAGAAGCCCCGGGCGAGGACGTACATGGCCAAGCCCGCGAAAATGCCGATGGCTGGCGCGCCCCGGACCTCGAGGCGCTTTATCGCGCGGTACATCTCCTCGGGAGTTTTGAGCTCAAGATATTCTTCGCGGTTCGGGAGCTGAGTCTGGTCGAGAATTATAAGGGCGTTATCGTCTTCTGAAAGACGGATATGATTTATCTTCTCCATATCGTCACCTTATGAGAAGAACTGATAGGCGGTGAAGGCGACGTAGATGAGAAGCAGTGTAACGCCCTGCCAGCGGGAGAGCTTTCCCTTTTTGAGGGCGGGGAGGCACATTATCGCCATCACCGCCAGCATAACGGGGATATCCACGACGAGGGAGGAGTTTACGCCGAAAAGCGTCCTCTCAGCAGGGATGCTGAAGGGCGATATAGTTATCGCCGCGCCGGAAACGAGGACTATGTTAAAGAAATTTGCGCCGATGATATTGCCGAGGGAGAGGCTTGAGTGACCCTTTATGAGCGAGGTCACAGCCGTTATAAGCTCGGGCAGACTCGTGCCGAGGGCGACCATCGTGAGCCCGACGACGCTCTCGGGAACGCCGAGGGAGGTGGCGATAACGGTGCCGTGGTCAACGAGAAAATTCGCGCCGATTGCAATCGAGACGGCGCCGACAATGAGGAGCAGAAGGTCCTTCCAAAGCGGGGAGGGCTTTTTTTCTTCCTCTTCGGGCTCGACCTCGACCGCCTCGGGGTTTTTCTTCATCTGGATAACGGTTATCACCATATAGGCGACGAAGAGGAGAAGGAAAAATATGCCGTTCCAGCGGGAGAAGCGCCCGGTGGTAATCGCGAAGCCGGAATAGAGGATAGCCGCGATAAAGAAGGCGGCGACGGGGAAGACGAGGGATTTTTTATTGACCGCCGAGGGCTTTATTGCTATCGTGAGGGCGGCGATAAGGCTCGTGTTGCATATTATCGAGCCGATCGCGTTCCCGTATGAAATGCCCGCGTTGCCGGAGGCGGCCGCCTGGCTCGAGACCATGACCTCGGGCAGGGTCGTGCCGATGGATACTATAGTCGCTCCGATCAGAAGCTCAGGGAGATGGAAGCGGTGTGCAAGGCCGACCGACCCGTCGACGAACCAGTCGCCGCCCTTTATTAAAAGGACGAAGCCGATAAGGAAGAAAATGACCGAAACTGCGATCTCGGAGAGCCCGAGCCCGTAAAGAGCCTCGTAAACTCCGGTGAAAAGGGCTGAAATCATTGGCGTGACCTCGCAAGCGTTAATATTCTCTGCACACTATATCATTTTCCTTTTCCCTGCGCAAGACGTAAGGCCGCTTCAACAAAAATTTTACAAATTAAAGCTACACAAAGCGCGCGCTTTGTGGTAGAATATATCCTGTAATATAAGGCGGATTATGCGCCGGGAAGGAGATGGGAGAAGTGAATAAAAAACGCATCTGCGCACTTTTGGCTGCTCTCACCCTCTTTCTCTCCGGCTGCGGGGCGAGCACGGCGGACGAGCTCTACGCACTTCCCCGCCTGTCGGACGCGTATCTCCAGCTTCAAAACGAGATAAACGAGCTTTTGGACGAGGGCGCCGAATACTCGGCTCCGTCCTCGGGGTCGAACAGGCAGGCCGTGCAGCTTGAGGATATCGACGGCGACGGGGTGAAGGAAGCGCTCGCTTTTCTCTCCCAGCCGGGCGCCTCGAAGCCGCAGAAGATAGTCATCTTCCGGTCGATCGGAGGGAAGTACACCGAGGTCGCGAGGATAGAGGGCGAGGGCAGCGGCATCGACAGCATAAGCTATCTCGATATGGACGGGTCGCCCGGAAGGGAGATCGCCGTCGGCTGGAGGATAGCCTCGGGTATGAATATCCTCTCCGTCTATTCGATGCGCGGCTTCCAGCCCGCTCAGATTCTGAACACGGACTACACGAGATTTTCCGCCGTCGATATCGACGATAACGGAACGACGGACGTCGTCGTTTTAAGGCTCAGCTCCTCGGAGGAGAACGGTGAGGCGGCTATGTACTCCCTTCAGGAGGACGGGGAGATGGCGTCGAGCACGGTCCTCCTCTCACAGGGGATAAGGAGCCTTGCCCGCGTGAGATCGGGCAGGCTGATGGACGGACGCCCCTCGCTGATAGTTGAGAGCACGATCGGCGTCTCCGGCCTTATCACCGACGTGCTTGCGTGCTGGAACGGGGCTTTTCAGAATATAACGCTCGACGCGGCGACGGGAGCGAGCGACACGGCGCGCTCCTCGCAGGTGTGGTGCCGCGATATAAACGGGGACGACGTTCTCGATATCCCGAAGCTCGAGCCGATGCCCGCCCTGCCGGAGGCGGGAGCCTATTACCTTACGATATGGTCGAACTACACGGTGTACGGCAGAAGCGCGAGGGTCGCGACCACGTTCACTAACAATACGGACTCGTGGTATCTGATAATCCCCGAGCTCTGGGTCGGAAAGATATCAGTCCGCCGCCGCGACGAGGTGAACGGGGAGAGAGGCGTAGTCTTCTCCTACATAGGCGACGGGGTGGAGAACGCGGAGGACTTCCTTACGGTCTATACCCTGTCGGGCGATAATAAAGAGGAGAGAGCGTCGGCAGGCGGGCGATTCGCCCTCAACCAGGACGAGGACAAGCTCTACGCCGCCGAGATAACCGAGGCCCCCGGCGCGGGCTTTACCGTGACGGAGGAGCTTATAAAGCAGAATTTCAGGGTGCTCTACTCTGAGTGGATAACGGGTGATTGACAAATGAAAAAAATACTTGTGCTTGAGGACGAGGCCGGAATAAGAAGCTTCGTCGTGATAAATCTCAAAAGGTCGGGCTACGAGCCCATCGAGGCCGCCACGGGCAGGGAGGCCCTTGACAAAATGCGGGAAAATCCCGATATCAAGGTCGCCCTCCTCGATATAATGCTTCCCGATATCGACGGCTTCGAGGTCTGCCGCCAGATAAGGGCGACTAATCCCCGAATCGGCATAATTATGCTCACTGCGAGGACGCAGGAGATGGACAAGGTCACGGGCCTTATGACCGGGGCGGACGACTACGTTACGAAGCCCTTCTCCCCTGCCGAGCTCACCGCCAGGGTGGACGCCCTCGTCCGCAGGGTCGGAGGCGACGAGGAGGTCAGAAGCTCTGACGATATCATCCAGGGCTCATTTCATCTGAACACGAGGAACCGCACCCTTGAGAAGAACGGCGAGAGGATAAGGCTCACCCAGGTGGAGTATTCGATAATGAAGCTCTTTATGGATAACCCGGGCAGAGCCCTTTCCCGCGAGGATATCCTGAACTCCGTGTGGGGCAGGGACTACTTCGGCGAGCTCAAGATAGTGGACGTCAATATCCGCAGGCTTAGGATTAAAATAGAGGACGACCCCACGAACCCCGCCTACATAACGACGGTCTGGGGCTATGGATATAAATGGGGCTTCTGATTTAGTAAACGCTGATTAAATGCCGCTTCGGCGCCTTGCGGTCTTTTTCCGCCGCAGCTTTGTCTCAAAATCTTGAAATACTCAGAGTATTCCTGCGATTTCTCACCTTCGCTGCGACAAAAAAATCCTCGCAATTCGCTCTCGCGGAATTAATCATCGTTTACTCACTGATTGAGCATCCCGAAAGGAGGGGAGCTTTTTGAACAGGTCTGAAAATCCGATAATGCTCCCCAAGGTCAGGGGCCTGAGGCGGCGCTGGATAATGAGCACCCTCGTCGTTATCCTCCTTATCGTCGTTATGGCGGTGTCTCTCTTCTCCGTTATGAGCACGAATAACGTAAAGAGCGCCGTGCGCGAGGGACTTGTCACGAAGGCGACTACGACGGCGGAATTCTTCGCGAACTATATAACCCGCACCTTCGCCGAGTATTACGATTCGGCGTATCTCTACATCGAAAACTTTGACGCGGCGAACAAGCTCGACCTGCAGTTTATCGACACCGGCGGGAGGATACTCATCTCCTCGTACTCAACGATGTCGGCGGGAACCTCGCCCGGAACTGAGGATATCTCAGCCGCTCTTGCGGACGGCGCGGTATCAGTATGGGAGGGAAAGAACCCGACGACGGGCGAGCATATAATGGCGGTCTCCGCCCCGATGCGCTACTCCGACGGGCAGGTGATCGGCGTTATGCGCTACGTTACCAGTATGCGCCTCGTGGACGAGAGGAACTTCGGCGCCACGATGGGCGCCGTCGGCGTCGGAGCGGCGGTTATGCTTTTGGTTCTCTTTATAAACCTTATGTTCCTATCCTCAGTCATCGACCCGATGCGCGAGATAACCGCCGTAGCCCAGCGCATAGCCGACGGGAGCTACGGAACGCAGATAACGAAGAAGTATTCCGACGAGATCGGCGATATGGTCGACGTTCTGAACGATATGTCGATAAAGCTCTCCCGCGCCGAAAAGACACAGACGGAGTTCATATCCCAGGTCTCCCACGAGCTGAGAACGCCGCTGACCGCGATATCCGGCTGGAGCGAGACCCTTTCCTACGATGAAAACCTCGACGAGGACGAGAAACGCGGCGTCGCCACGATACTTAAGGAGAGCCGCAGGCTTACGAAGATGGTCGAGGAGCTTCTGGACTTCACGAGGATACAGGACGGGCGCTTTACCCTGAACGCGGTGGAGATGGACCCCGCCGCCGAGCTGGAGGATTCGATATTCGCCTACCGCGAGCTTTTGATGCAGGACGGGCTCGAAATAAGCTACGAGCCCTGCGACGAGGAGCTGCCGCTTATAAACGGCGACCCGGAGAGGCTGAGGCAGGTCTTCTACAACCTGTTTGACAACGCGGCGAAGTACGCCGCAGAGGGTAAGCGGATAGTCGTTTCCACCGCCTGCACGGGCGACCGGATCATTATAAAATTCCGCGATTTCGGGCCCGGCATACCGGAGGACGAGCTCGACAAGGTCAAGATGCGCTTTTACAAGGGCAGCTCGAAGAAGAGAGGCAGCGGCATCGGCCTTTCTGTCTGCGATGAGATAATAAAATACCACGGCGGAACGCTGACGCTCGCAAACGCTGAGGGCGGCGGCACGGAGGTGACGATATCCCTCCCCGCTGTGGAGGAGATATAAGACAGTAAGCTATAAAAGGAAAGAAGCAAAGAGAATGAGTGACAGAGAAAAATGCCCCGCCTTCAAGACCTCGATAGGCGGGCAGGCCCTGATGGAGGGCATACTGATGCGCGGACCGGAGAAAGAGGCCATCGTAGTCCGCAAGCCGGACGGAACCCTTGAGGAGAAGGTCGAGAGCGTAACGAGCCCGAAGGATAAGTTTGCGCCCTTCGGCTGGCCGATAATAAGGGGCAGCGTGAATTTCGTCGATACTATGATAAAGGGCGTAAAGGCGCTTACCTACTCCGCCTCGTTTTTACCCGAGGAGGATGCCGAGCCCGACAAGGTCGATAAGTGGATAGAGAAGCACTTTACCGCGGAAAAGGCGCAGAAAATAATAATCGGCGTCTCCGTTGTGATCGGCCTTGTCGTCTCCGTCGGGCTTTTCATCCTGCTCCCGACTATACTGGCGGGGCTTTTCTACAACGCGATGGAGAGCCGGATACTGAGAAACCTCATCGAGGGCGTTATCAGGATAGTGATATTCCTTCTCTATATGATCCTCGCCTCGAAGATGAAGGAGATAAAGCGGGTGTGGATGTACCACGGCGCCGAGCATAAGACGATATTCTGCTATGAGGCGGGCCTTCCGCTCACGGTGGAGAATGCGAAAAGCCAGCCCCGCCTTCACCCCCGCTGCGGCACGAGCTTTATGATAATCGTGATGGTGGTCAGCATCCTCGTCTTCTCCGTTGTGAACGTGGAGAGCGTATGGCTCAGGATGGCGCTGAGGCTTGCCCTTCTGCCCGTAACCGTGGGCATAAGCTACGAGCTTATAAAATACGCGGGCAGGCACGATAACTGGTTCACGCGGATAATCTCCGCGCCCGGCAAGGCGCTGCAGCTCATAACCACGAAGGAGCCGGACGACGATATGCTCGAGGTGGCGATACGCTCGCTCGAGCTCGTAAAGCCGGAGGTAGCCGGCTCGGACGCTTGGTAAAAGCCATCAGGGGGCGATAGATATAAAAACGTACAACGATCTGTACCTTGCCGCGAGGAAGAGACTGAAGGCGGCGGGGATCGAGGCCTACGACCTTGAGGCGAGGCTTATGATAAGCGCGGTCAGTGAAAAATCGCGGGAGCAGTTTTTCCGCGATCTGAAGCTCTACGCCCTCGGAGATACCGAGGAGAGGGTGGAGACTATGCTTGAGCGGAGGATAGCGGGCGAGCCGATAGCCTATATCCTCGGCGAGTGGGAGTTTATGGGCCTTCCGATGAAGGTGGAGGAGGGCGTGCTCATACCCAGACCCGATACCGAGTCGCTCGCGGAGCTTTCGATAAAGCTTTTGCGGGCGAGGAACTCAACCCAGGGGGCGAGAGTGCTCGACCTCTGCTGCGGAACTGGCTGCATCGGCATCTCGATAGCCTCCGCCGTGGCGGACGCGAGGGTCGTCCTCGTCGATAACTCGATGCGGGCTCTCAGAACGGCGCGGCATAACGTTATAAGAAACTCCGTCCAGCGCAATACAACGGTGATCGAGGCGGACGCCCTCCGCCAGCCGCCTATGCTTCTGGGCAGGTTCGACATAATCGTTTCAAACCCGCCGTACATCCCCTCGGCGGAGATACCGGAGCTTGACAGCTCTGTGAAGGACTTCGAGCCGCGCGAGGCTCTTGACGGTGGCGAGGACGGCCTTGATTTTTACAGGGCTATCATACCCCGCTGGACCGATATCCTGCGCGAGGGCGGCTACATCCTCTTCGAGTGCGGGGAGGGTCAGGCCGACGCGATCGGGAAAATGCTCGAAAAGCGCGGCTTCACCGTCGCTTATCACAAGGACGCCGCCGGAGTGAAAAGAATCGTTGCCGGCACGAAAAAGTAATCAATTTCATTGGAGGATAAGAATATGGCAGAGAAGAAAAAAGCAGCCGTCGCGTCCGCGCTTCCGGACAGCGCGGAGGACAGGAAGAGAGCTCTTGAGAGCGCGATAAGCCAGATCGAGAAGAGCTACGGCAAGGGCAGCATTATGCGCCTCGGCTCCGGTATGCAGGTGAACGTGGAGGCGCTGCCTACGGGCTCGTTATCCCTCGACCTTGCGCTCGGCATCGGCGGAGTGCCCAAGGGCAGGATAATCGAGATCTTCGGGCCGGAGTCCTCCGGCAAGACGACCCTCGCCCTCCATATGGTCGCCTCCGCTCAGAAGGCGGGCGGCGAGGCCGCCTATATCGACGTGGAGCACGCCCTTGAGCCAGCCTACGCGAGAGCGGTAGGAGTGAATATCGACAACCTCCTCATCTCCCAGCCGGACACGGGAGAGGACGCCCTCTCGATAACCGAGACCCTGGTCAGGAGCGGAGCCGTCGATATCGTGGTCGTCGACTCCGTCGCCGCCCTCGTTCCGAGAAGCGAGATAGAGGGCGAGATGGGCGATTCCTCCGTCGGCGTTCTGGCAAGGCTCATGAGCCAGGCTCTCCGCAAGCTCGCGGGCATAATCTCCAAGACCAACTGCGTCGTTATCTTCATTAACCAGCTCAGGGAGAAGATCGGCGTTATGTACGGAAACCCGGAGACGACGCCGGGCGGCCGCGCCCTTAAATATTTCGCCTCCGTCCGCATCGACGTAAGGCGTATGGAGACCCTGAAGAACGGCACCGAGATGGTCGGAAACCACACGAGGGCGAAGATAGTCAAGAACAAGGTCGCGCCCCCGTTTAAAGAGGCTGAGTTCGATATAATGTACGGCGAGGGCATATCCAAGATCGGCGAGATAGTCGATCTCGCAGTAAAGCTCGATATCATCGAGAAGGGCGGCGCATGGTTCACCTACGGCGAGACGAGGATACAGGGCCGCGACGGTATGAAGCAGTACCTTAAGGACTACCCCGACGTCGCCGACGAGATCGAGGCGAAGATCAGGGCGAACGCCTATAAGCTTATGACGCCCCAGGCGAGGATAGCGGCTCAGGCCGCCGGCAGAGCCGTAGATATCTCAGCCGAGGATTTTGAAGGCTGAGCGATAATAAATGAAGCTAATAAAGCTCGTTCAGTCGAAGAAAAGCCCCGACAGGTGGTATGCCGAGCTTGAAACCGGCGAGAGCCTGCGCGTAGGCTTAAGTGAGATAGCCGACCTTTCCCTCTATGCGGGCAGGGAGCTTTCCGAGGAGGAGACCGAAAAGCTCAGAGCCGGAAGCGCAAGCTTTTCAGCGAAGGAGAGATCGCTGCGCCTTTTGAGCTCGAGGCAGATGAGCCGGAAGGAGCTCGAAAAAAAGCTGAGGGAGAAGGGCGCCGCCGAGGAGGATATCGGCGATGCCGCCGACCTTATGGAGAGGATCGGCGCCCTGAACGATTCGGAGTACGCCGCCGCCATAGTCCGGCACTACTCGAAAAGGGGCTATGGCAAGGGCAGGATAACTCAGGAGCTATATCGCCGCGGCGTTCAAAAGGAGCTATGGGAGGAGGCCCTTTCGGAGCTTCCGGAGGAGACTGGGGCGATAGACGCCCTTGTAAGCCGCAGGCTCAGGGGCAGAGCGCCGGAGGGCGAAGAGAAGAAAAAGCTCTGCGATATGCTTCTCCGCCGCGGCTATTCGTGGACGGAGATAAAGGAAGCCCTAAACCGATACGGGGCTAATACGGAAGAAATCGAGGAATTTTAAAATATGCCGAAGAAGGTATGCCTTATCAGTCTCGGCTGCGCCAAGAATCTTATTGATTCGGAGGAGATGCTTTCCCGCCTCGACCTTGCGGGGTACGAGATAACGGACGAGCTCTCCGAGGCCGACGCCGCCGTGGTCAACACCTGCGCCTTTATAGAATCCGCTCAGGCGGAGGCGATAGAGAACATTTTAAAGGCGGCAAGCTATAAGGAGACGGGGAAGCTCAAAAAGCTCATCGTCACGGGCTGCCTCGCCCAGAGGTACAAGTCCGAGCTTCTCACCGAGATGCCGGAGATCGACGGGCTTTTGGGCACGGGAAGCGTCTCCCGCATCGTAGAGGCACTTGAGGATGAGAGCGGGAATAAGCCGGAGTATTACGGGGACATCAGCGCCCCACTCCGCGATGAGCAGCGCATCGTTTCGACCGGGCCGGGCTGGGCATATATAAAGGTGGCGGAGGGCTGCAGCCACAACTGCGCCTACTGCGTCATCCCCTCGCTGAGGGGAAAATACCGCTCCCGCCCGATGGAGCTCGTGGAGGCCGAGGCAAGGAGCCTTGCCGAAAGCGGAGTGCGCGAGCTTATCATAGTCGCTCAGGACCCCACGCTCTACGGAATTGACCTGTATAAGAAGAAGTCCCTCGCTGAGCTTATTAAAAGGCTTGCGAAGATAGAGGGCATCCGCTGGATAAGGCTCCATTATCTCTATCCCGACGCCGTGGACGACGAGCTTATCGACACGATAGCCTCGGAGGAGAAGGTGCTCAAATACCTCGATATACCGATCCAGCATATCAATAACGAGATACTTAAAAAGATGCGCCGCCGCGGCTCGGGCGACGATATAAGGCGGCTTATCAAAAAGCTGCGCGAGCGCATACCGGGCCTCGTTCTGAGAACGAGCCTCATCACCGGGCTTCCCGGCGAGGGCGAGGCGGAATTTGAGGAGCTTTGCGAATTTCTGCGCGAGGCGAAGATCGAGAGAGCGGGAGTCTTCCCCTTCTCGCCCGAGGAGGGCACGGACGCTTACGATATGCCGCACGTACCCACCGAGGTCGCCGAGGAGAGAGCGATGCGGATAAGCGAGCTCCAGGCGGAGATAATGGATGAGTTCAACTTATCAAGGGTCGGGAAGAAGGTCACCCTCTTCTGCGAGGGCTACGACGAGGAGATGAATATGTACGCCGGAAGGAGCTTTGCCGAAAGCCCCGACGTTGACGGCGTCATATGGTTTACCGGCGAGGATATCAGAGCCGGAGAATTTTACGACGGCGTTATCCGCGGCGAGCTCGACGGAGAATGCGTCGCCGAATTGGAGGTATAACTATGAAAGACATTATGAATCTGCCGAATAAGCTCACGATACTGAGAGTGCTGCTCGTGCCGCTTTACATCGTATCAGTGTTTCTTATCTCAAAATACGTCGCGATAGCGGTGTTCGTCTTAGCTTCCGTAACCGACTTTGCCGATGGAAAGATAGCGAGGTCGCGCGGGCTCGTCACGAATTTCGGAAAGTTCCTGGATCCCCTGGCGGATAAGCTTTTAGTTACCTCCGCCCTCGTCTGCTTCGTCCAGCTCGGTCAGCTCCCCGCCTGGGTCGCCATAATCGTTATCGGCCGCGACCTCGCCGTGGACGGGCTCAGGATGGTCGCCGCCACGAAAAATAAAGTTATGGCCGCCGGCTGGTCTGGCAAGATAAAAACGGCGACGACGATGTTCTGCATACCCATTATGCTGATAGAGCCGCTTGCAACCCTCGGCTGGGGAATATTCACCGTAAATAACCTCTGCGTGGCGATAATACTCGTCCTCAATATCTACTCGATGTGCGATTATTTCATCCACAACGGCAAGGTAATTTTGGAGCAGTAATTGACACGCGCCGCGCAAAATGCTAATATAATGTAGCAAAGTGAATAGCGCCGTGAAGAGGAAGAGTAACGGGGGTATGGGCACAAGAGAGGCGCCGCCATCGGCTGAAAGCGGAGCTTGCCCGGAGTCCGCGAAGTGCGCCTCGGAGCGCGAGGGGAGGAAATGCCCCTCCGTACTGCCGCGTTAAGGCAGCCCGAGTTATAAAACGGAGTGGAACCGCGTTTTATCGAAAAGACGCCTCCCGTGGTCAAAACCACGGGAGGCTTTTTGTATTTTTGTTGGAGTGGATGAAATGGGAGAATTGAAAGAGCTTGTTACCGCGTATAAGGCGAGAGACCCTGCCGCCACGGGGACTGCCGAGCTCGTCCTGCTATACCCCGGCATAAGGGCGGTGCGAAGGCACAGAAGGGCAAGCTTTATGTGGCGCCACGGCTTTAAATTCATCGGAAGGTGGATAAGCCAGAGAACGAGGAAGCTCACGGGGATAGAGATACACCCGGCGGCAAAGATAGGCCGCAGGCTCGTCATCGACCACGGCGACGGCGTCGTTATCGGCGAGACGGCGGAGATCGGCGACGACGTGCTCATATATCAGGGCGTTACCCTCGGAGGCACCGGAAAGCACACAGGAAAGCGCCACCCGACTATCGGAAACAACGTCCTGATCGGGGCGGGGGCGAAGGTGCTCGGCCCGATAAACGTCGGCGACAACAGCCGCGTCGCCGCGGGCGCCGTTGTGCTGAAGGATATACCGCCAAACGCTACCGCCGTGGGTGTTCCCGCGAGGATAGCGAGGATAGACGGGAAGAAGACGGACTACGCCACCGAGGTCGATCAGATAAACGTGACTGACCCCGTTCAGCTTGAGCTATTGAACCTTCGAACTCAGCTTGACGAGATAAAGGATATACTAACGAGACTGGAGAGAGACTGATGAAACTTTACAATTCAGCGACCCGCACTAAGGACGAGTTTAAGCCCAACCACCCCGATATCGTGAAGATGTACACCTGCGGCCCGACGGTGTACCACTTTGCACATATCGGAAATCTGAGGAGCTATATCATGGAGGACGTGCTGGAAAAGTACCTCCGCTTCCTCGGCTACAACGTGAAGCGCGTTATGAATATAACCGACGTCGGCCACCTCGCCTCGGACGGGGACACCGGCGAGGACAAGATGCTCAAGGGCGCAAAGCGCGAGCACAAGAGCGTTATGGATATAGCGAAATACTATACAGACGCCTTTTTCGCTGACTGCGAAAAGCTCAATATAAAGCGCCCGGACGTTGTCGAGCCCGCGACGAACTGCATTCCCGAGTACGTCAAGGTGATAAACAAGCTCGTCGATACGAATTACGCCTACAGAGCCGGAGGCAACGTATATTTCGATACCTCAAAGCTCAAAAGCTATTACGTTTTCAACGACTTCAAGGAGGAGGACCTTGCCGTCGGCGTCCGCGAGGGCGTTGAGGCGGACGAGAACAAGCGCAACAGAAACGACTTCGCCCTCTGGTTCACAAAGTCGAAATTCGAGGATCAGGCGCTTAAGTGGGACTCCCCCTGGGGCGTGGGCTACCCCGGCTGGCATAACGAACGAGATCGCCCAGTCCGAGGCTTATCTCGGCCATAAGTGGTGCAGCTTCTGGGTACACGTCGCGCACCTCAACACCCCGGACGGGAAGATGTCGAAGTCGAAGGGCGAATTTCTGACCGTATCGCTCCTTCAGGAAAAGGGCTACGATCCCCTCGCCTACCGCTTCTTCTGCCTGCAGAGCCATTACCGCAAGAGCCTCGTCTTCACCTGGGAAAACCTCGATAACGCCGTCGGCGCGTATAACAAGCTTTTAGCGAAAATAGCCGCCCTCGACCCGGAGGACGGGGAGCTCGACGAAACTGTCCGCGCGGAGTACAGGGAAAAGTTCAAGGCGGCGATGGATAACGACCTTAACACCTCGATGGGCGTGACCTTTATTTACGACGCTCTGAAGGCGAAGACGAACGGGAAAACGAAGCTTGCGATAATCGGCGACGCCGATTCCGTTCTCTCCCTCGGGCTTATCGAAAAGAGCGCTGCTTTAAGGCGCAGGAACGCGGCAGTCCAGCCCGCGAAGGCTGAATTTACCGTTATACCCGAGGACGGAGAAGAGGACGAGGGTATAAAAGCCCGCCTCATCGCCCGCATGGAGGCGAAGAAGGCAAAGAATTTCGGGGAGGCCGACGCCATAAGAGAGGCGCTCAAATCAGAGGGCGTTGAGATAACGGATATCCCCGGCGGAGTCAAGTGGAAAAGAGTATAAGCTGCAAAGGAGAGAGAGCCATGACCGTTATGGTAATCGACGGGAACAGCATAGTGAACAGGGCGTTTTTCGGCATACGTATGCTGAATGCGCCGGACGGGACGCCGACGAACGGGATTTACGGCTTCCTTTCCATACTGAGGCGGGTTATGAACGACGTGCGCCCGGACGCTCTCGCCGTCGCCTTCGACCTGCACGGCCCCACCTTCCGCAAGCTAAAGTACGAGGCGTATAAGGCGCAGCGCAAGGGTATGCCCGAGGAGCTTGCCGTTCAGATGCCGATACTCAAAGAGGTGCTCAACGCGATGAACGTAAGCCGCTGCGAGCTCCAGGGCTGGGAGGCGGACGACCTGCTCGGCACGATATCGAAAAAATGCGCGGAACGCGGCGACCGCTGCGTCCTCGTCACCGGCGACCGCGATTCCTTCCAGCTTATCGGCGGCGGCACCGAGGTCTACCATATCAAGAGCCGGATGGGTCAGACCGAGGTCAAGGTTTACGACGAGGAGACGTTCCGCTCAGAATACGGCTTCGAGCCGATAAACATTATCGACCTCAAGGCGCTGATGGGCGACGCGAGCGACAATATCCCCGGAGTTGCCGGAGTGGGCGAGAAGACCGCCATGGACCTTATTCAGAGGTTTACCACGGTGGAGAATATCTACGATAATCTCGACACGCTTGATATAAAGGACGCGGTCAGAAAAAAGTTAGAGGCGGGAAAAGAGTCCGCCATACTGAGCTACGACCTTGCCACGATACGCTGCGACGCGCCGATAGAGATAAATATAGACGATTTTGGGCTTAAAAGCGTCAATAACGACGCTCTCTACGCCCTTTTTACCCGCCTCGGTTTCAGAAAGCTCATCTCAGAATACGGGCTTCATGAGCCCAAAGGCGATAAGGCAAAGCCCTCGGATTTGAAAAAGCCGGAGAAGCTTGAGGAGCATTCCGAAAAGACGGACGAGCTTATAAAAATCCTTACCGGCAGTCTCTGCGGCTTTAAGTTTAATGATGATAAAACGGCGGCGGCAGTTTATCCCGAGGGGGCGGACACGGCGTATATCGTCTCCGGCGAGGCGCTTTCCTTCGCGCTCTCGCCAGTGGTCAAAAAGACGGGCTTCAATATAAAGGACGATATTCGTGAAGCTCTCCGCCAAGGTCTTACGACCGGAGGCTGGGAATTTGACGCCGCCCTTGCCGCCTATCTTCTCGACCCCGCGAGGAGCGGGTACGGGCTTTATGAGCTCAGCGAGGATAACTGCGGCTTCAGGATAGAATCGGGCGAGGAGGAGGGCGGCCAGCTTTCGCTCCTTTCCGACGAGGGCGCGGAGCTAAAGCGCCTTTCCCAGGAGGCGGCGGCCTGCCTCTACCTTGAAAAGGTCCTCTCCCCGAGGCTCGAGGCTGAGGGGCTTATGCGCGTTTTCCGCGATATCGAGCTTCCGCTCTGCCCGGTGCTCGCGAAGATGGAGCTTGCGGGCTTTTTGGTGGACAGAAACGCCCTCACAGCCCTTGGCGATACGCTTCAGGTCGAGATAGAAAGGCTTACGGCGGAGATATACTCCCTCGCGGGCGGCGAGTTTAATATAAACAGCCCGAAGCAGCTCGGCGAGGTGCTTTTTGAAAGGCTTATGCTCCCCGCCCCGAAGAAGACGAAGACGGGCTACTCCACGAATGCCGACGTCCTTGAAAAGCTGAAGGGAAGGCACAGGATAATACCCCTCGTCCTCGAGTACAGGGAGCTTTCTAAGCTCAAGAGCACCTACGCGGACGGGCTTACGAAGATGATAGGGACGGACGGCAGAATTCACACCACCTTCCAGATGACGGTCACGGCTACGGGAAGGCTATCATCGACTGACCCGAACCTGCAGAATATACCCGTTCGCCGCGAGCTCGGCGGCGAGATAAGAAAAGCCTTCATCGCGCCGGAGGGTATGACCCTCGTCGACGCGGACTACAGCCAGATTGAGCTTCGCATCCTCGCCCATATTTCGGGCGACGCGGCGATGATAGAGGCGTACAGAACGGGCGAGGATATCCACAGGCTCACCGCCGCCTCCGTCCTCGGCATACCGCCCGAGGAGGTTACGAAAGAGGAGAGAGGCAAAGCCAAGGCGGTCAACTTCGGCATAGTATACGGAATCTCGGCCTTTTCCCTCTCCGACGATATCGGCGTCTCCGTCTCAGAGGCGCGGGACTATATAAACGCCTATATGGCAAAATACAGGGGCGTTTCCGACTATATGGAGAGGACCGTGCTTAAGGCGAAGGAGAAGGGCGCCGCGTTTACGGAATACGGCAGGAAAAGGCCGCTTCCCGAGCTTAAAAGCTCGAACTTCAATCTCCGCTCCTTCGGCGAGAGAGTGGCGCGGAATATGCCCATCCAGGGCACAGCCGCCGATATTATGAAGATAGCCATGATAAACGCCGACCGCGCCCTCAGCGCCGAGTGCCCCGGGGCGAGGCTCATCCTTCAGGTGCACGACGAGCTTATCGCCGAATGCCCGGAGGCGGACGCGGAGAAGGTCGCCGCTATTTTAAAGCGCGAGATGGAGGGGGCGGCAAGCCTCGCCGTTCCGCTCACGGCTGAGGTAAATTGCGGAAAGACCTGGTACGAGGCGAAGTGATGGAGATAAGAAGAGCGAGGGGCGCCGATATCGACGCCGTCGTAGAGCTTGAGAAAGCCTCCTTTGCCGTGCCCTGGTCGAAATCGGGCTTTCTCTTCGAGCTGAGGAGCGAATACGCGGACTTTCTTATCGCCTGCGAGGGCGAAAGGCTTTTAGGCTTTGCGATATCGCATCTTGCCGGCGACGATTCGGAGCTTTTCAATATCGCCGTCGCCGAGAGCGAGAGAGGAAGGGGCATAGCCTCAGCCCTCATCGACGAGTGCGTCCGCCTCGCAAAAAAGCGCGGGGCATCGCGCATGCTATTAGAGGTCAGAGCCTCGAATAAGCCCGCAAGGTCGCTGTATCTCAAAAAGGGCTTTCAGGTCCTCGGCGTCCGGAGAAGCTACTACGAGCTCCCAACGGAGGACGCCGTGATGATGGAGAGAGAATTAGAAGAAAAGTAAATGCTGAGCCGCGCTTCCGGACTATATCTTGGAGGCGCGGCTTTTTATATCACAAATTATGGGAGTTGACATAGGCATTATTTGGTATTATAATAAAAAAGTAACAAAAAGTTACAACCAAGCAAAATCAAAGGAGCTGAACGGAAATGAAGCGCGTTAAAATACTTCCGATCCTTCTGGCGGCCTTGCTGATAATTAGCGTAATACCCACCGCGTCCGCGAAGACCGACGCGGAGGCTCTTTTAAATTCGGTTACGTTCAAGCCGGACCACTTCCTTGCAAAGGGGAGCGCGGATTACGAATACGAGCTCAAGGCCGGAGGCACGAGAAACAGTATGTCCGGCCAGAACTTCCTGCCGGAGGACGCCGACAAGCTGATAGTAGAGGCTATCGAGGCGAACACCACGGAGGATATGACGAATTATCAGAAGGTCAAGGCGATGTACGATTTCCTCATCGTGCAGACCACTTTTAAGAATAACGGGTACGGCACGCACCAGTCGATATACTCCGTCCTCGTGAGGAAGACCGGCTCGTGCTACGATTTCAACTATACGATGATGGCGTTTTTGCGCTATCTCGGGCTGAACGCGTACACGGTGAAGGGCTACACCTCCCGCTCGGGCGGCGGTATGGTCTGGCACCTCTGGGCGGAGGCCGTGATAAACGGCGTTGCCTACGTATTCGACCCCCAGGTGGAGCAGAATATCTGCGGCAAGAGAGTACCGACGACCTATTACCGCTTCTGCAAGAGCTACGACGAGGTCGGCAATAACTATAAGCCGGAGAGCACGGACAACAAGATAATTTTCGCAAGCGGAGCCGTGTCGAAGACGATAACCGGGCTTATGAAGAGCGGCAGGACGCTCGGGGATTTCACCGTTGAGGAGGAGGACCTTGAGCTTCTGGGCTACGACCCCGAGACTATGCGCTTCGTCGGCTGGTACTACGATAAGGAGTTCACCGAGCCCATCGACCCGGACAAGGCGGTGAACCGCAATATCACGATATGGGCGAAGTTTGTTTCCCGCGCCTTCTCGGACGTTTCCAAATCCATATGGTACTACGACAGCGTGATGAAGGTCACGCTTGAGACGATAATGACCGGAGTGACGGAGGATACCTTCGCCCCGAAGGACAGCATCACCCGCGAGGACTTCGTAAGGGGCCTTGCCCGCGTTATCTACGTTGGCGCCGGGGAGTACGACGGGGCATCGACGGGCTTCAAGGACGTCGATCCCGATGCGGCCTACGCGCCCTTTATCGCCTGGGCACTCGAGGCGGGCATAACCAAGGGCTCGGGCGGCGGCAGCTTCGGAGTCGGCAAGCCGGCGACGAGGGAGGAGATTGCGGTCTTCATCTACCGCTTCTTAAACTACCTCGACAGGGGCTTTGCCCCCTCGCCCGCGGCGACGGAGAGCTTTAAGGACGCCGATTCCGTCTCCTCCTGGGCGGTGGACGCCGTTGAGGCGATGAGGCTGACGGGCATATTCAAGGGCGCGAAGGGCTACTTAAATCCCAAAAAGAACCTGACGAGAGCCGAGGCCGCCTCCCTTTTCGTAAACCTGCTTGAATACTTAGGATAAGTAAACCACAAAATACGCTGCTGCCGCGGGAGAACTCTCCCGCGGCTGTTTTTTATTCGACAAAAATGGGGAGAACGGCTTGAAAAGGCGATATTACAGTGGTAAAATATATTGATTAATTATTTGCAAAGGATGATTTTTCCATTGAATATTTTAGCGATCGAGTCCTCGTGCGACGAGACCGCCGTCGCCGTCGTGCGCGACGGGCGGAAGGTGCTTTCGGACGAGGTTTTGAGCCAGGCCGATATGCACGCGATCTACGGCGGAGTCGTTCCCGAGATCGCCTCGAGAAACCATATAACCGTAATATCCCGCCTCGCCGATTCCGCGATAGCGAAGGCGGGGCTTAATAAAAGCGATATAGACGCCGTTGCCGTGACCTATGCCCCCGGCCTAATCGGAGCCCTCCTCGTCGGGGTGAACTTCGCCAAGGCGGCGGCTCTCGCTCTCGGCGTGCCGCTCATTCCCGTGCACCACGTGAGGGGCCATATAGCGGCAAACTATCTGGCATTTCCCGAGCTCGAGCCCCCGTTTCTCTGCCTTGCCATATCGGGCGGGAACACGATAATCGTGGACGTGAGGGGCTATACCGATATGTCGATAATCGGCTCGACCCACGACGACGCCGCGGGCGAGTGCTTTGACAAGGCGGCGAGGGTGCTCGGCCTGCCCTACCCGGGCGGAAGACCAATGCAGGAGCTCGCCGAGGGCGGCGACGATACCGCCTATAAGCTCCCCAACGCGAAGATCGAGGGGCATCCCTACGATATGAGCTTCTCCGGCCTCAAGACGGCGGTCGTCAACATAGCGCATAACGCCGAGGACAGGGGAGAGACTATCGACAGAGCGGGCCTTGCCGCATCCTTCCAGAGGGCGGTAAGCGAGGCCCTCGTTCCCCGCACGATGGCGGCGGCACGAGAGCTCGGCTACGATAAGATAGTCGTCGCCGGAGGCGTAGCCGCGAACAAGAGAGTCCGCCGGGACTTCGAGGCCGCCTGCGCCGCCGAGGGGAAGAAACTTTTCGTCCCTCCGCTCAGGCTCTGCGGGGATAACGGGGCCATGATAGGCGCCCAGGGCTACTACGAATTTCTCGCCGGGAAAAGAGCCGGAAGCGAGCTGAACGCCTACGCCACGATGGAGATAGACGCACCCGGCGTATGATTTTGTAAAAAAAGTTTTAAACCCGCCTCGATAACCGCGAATTATGAGCTTATGTAAACTTCTGCTACCGCTTTTTTATGGGGCGGCAGCCCGCTGAGAGCCGATTACAATATTTTCCAAAAATGGTGGAAAGCCGCGCCGCAGCTTGATTTTCAGCCTGTGGAAAACCCTGTGGAAAATGTGAATAACTCTCTGTTGACGCGGTTACGCGGCGGGTTATCGTCAACCTCGGCGGTCGAATAAGGGCGAAAAAGGAAGAATAAAAAAAGTCGGAATTACGGGGCGTAAGAGCGGAAAAGGGAGACGAATTTCGGATTTTGCTTTCACGCGCGAATGTGGCGGCATGCGGAGAAACCTCCCGATTTCCGAAGATTTGGGAAAGTTTATACAAACTGTAATCAAACGAAAGCCGAGAGGGGAGAAAAAGGTCGTGGGCGGACACGAGGGACACAGAGAGCGGCTGAAGACTCAATTCTGCGAAAATGGCGTCGATGGTATGACGGAGGCGAGGGTGCTCGAGCTCCTGCTTTTTTACGCGATACCGATGGCGGACGTCTACCCGCTCGCAAAAAAGCTTATCGAGACCTTCGGCTCGCTCACGAACGTGCTCGGCGCTTCGATAGACGAGCTTTGCGCCGTGCCCGGGGTGGGAAAGAACACGGCGACGCTTATTAAGCTCGTGCCGCAGATAACGAAGAAATACCTCGTCAGCACCGCGGTGAACATAGAGGCCATCAGGACGACGGACGAGGCGGGAATGTATCTCCTGCCCCTCTTTTTCGGGGCAAAGGTGGAGATGGCGTATATGCTCTGCATCGACGAAATGGGCAAGCCGATAGACCTTCAACTTTTGGCGAAGGGCGACGAGAAGTCAGTCGAGATAAACGTAAATGAAATGGCGGAGATCGCGGCGGAGCTTCGGGCAAAGCACGTAGTTCTCGCGCATAACCACTTGAGCAACGTAGCCCTCACCTCCGCCGCCGATTTTGAGACGACGAAGGCGGTACAGCGCGCCCTTAACGCGGTGGGAGCCCGCCTTTGGGATCACATAATAGTATCAAAAAACGATTTCGTATCAATGAGCGACAGCGGAATGCTGTAAGCCGACGGCACCTATAAGAACACGGTTTTGACGGGCATTTTCCGCCAAGTCCGCGTCAGCCGCCTTGATAATACGAAAGTATTGTCTGCGGTGCCTTCCTTGCCTTGACGAAAAACTGCTACGTCAAAACTGCAAGGCACCTCACAGCGAGTAATTTTCGCGGGATTTTTGTTCCGCGAAGTGAAGATGGGCTGTTGCCCATCAAGCGACAAGGGACAAAAAGCACCGAAAAGAACCGCTGTGAGGCGTGTTCTTATTGGTGCCGTCGGCTTTAGGGGGAGAAGAATGGATAAGTTTCAGGTCGTCAGCGAATACGAGCCCTCCGGCGACCAGCCAGAGGCCATCGACAGGCTCGCGTGGGGCATAGAGAACGGGATAGGCGAGGAGACGCTTCTGGGCGTTACGGGCTCGGGCAAGACCTATACGATGGCGAAGGTCATCGAGAGGGTGCAGAGGCCGACCCTCGTCCTCGCGCATAACAAGACCCTCGCGGCTCAGCTCTGCAGTGAGTTCCGCGAGTTTTTTCCGAATAACGCCGTTGAGTACTTCGTCTCCTACTACGATTATTATCAGCCGGAGGCGTACATCGCCCATACGGACACCTATATCGAGAAGGACTCCGCGATAAACGACGAGATAGAGAGACTGCGCCACAGCGCTACGAGCTCCCTTGCCGAGAGAAGGGACGTTATCGTCGTCTCCTCCGTGAGCTGCATATACGGCCTCGGCGACCCTATCGACTATAAGAATATGGTGATAAGCCTGAGAACGGGCGTTGAGTACGGCAGAGACAGGCTTTTAAAAAAGCTCGTAGAGATACGCTACGAGCGCAACGACATCGCCTTTGACCGAAATATGTTCCGCGTAAGGGGCGACACCGTTGAGATATTCCCGGTCTATTCGCACGATAAGGCGATCAGGGTGGAATTTTTCGGCGACGAGGTGGACAGAATATCCGAATTTACCCCGGTGAACGGGCAGGCGACGAGGGTATTGAACCACGTCGCTATATACCCCGCGAGCCATTACGTCACCACGAGGGAAAAGCTCAACTCCGCCATCTTCGAGATAGAGAGGGAGATGGAGGAGAGAGAGGCCTGGTTCAAGGCGCACGACAAGCTTATAGAGGCGCAGAGGATCCGCCAGCGCACTATGTACGATATCGAGATGCTTCAGGAGCTCGGCTACTGCACCGGGATAGAGAACTACTCCCGCATACTCTCCGGGCGCGAGCCCGGCTCGGCGCCGTTTACTCTCCTCGACTACTTCCCGAAGGATTTTATAATGTTCATCGACGAGAGCCACGTCACCCTGCCACAGGTCAGGGCGATGTACAGGGGCGACAGGGCGAGGAAGGAGAGCCTTGTGGACTACGGCTTCCGCCTGCCCTCCGCATTTGACAACAGGCCCTTAAAGTTCGATGAGTTCCAGGACAGGATAAACCAGGTCGTTTACGTCTCCGCCACGCCGGGAGAGTACGAGCGGGAGAGATCCGGCCTCGTGGCAGAGCAGATCATCAGGCCGACGGGACTTTTGGACCCGAGAGTCGAGCTGAGACCCGTCGCCGGGCAGATAGACGACCTCATCGGCGAGATAAACCTGAGAGCGGAGAAGGGCGAGAGGACCCTCGTCACCACGCTTACGAAGAAGATGGCGGAGGATCTGACCGCCTACCTTACGAAGGCGGGCATCAGGGTGCGCTATATGCACCACGATATAGATACGATAGAGAGGATGGAGATAATCCGCGATCTCCGCCTCGGCAATTTTGACGCCCTCGTGGGAATAAACCTTTTGAGAGAGGGCCTTGATATACCGGAGGTCAGCCTCGTCGCCATCCTCGACGCGGATAAGGAGGGCTTCCTTAGAAGCGAGACCAGCCTAATCCAGACGATAGGCAGGGCGGCGAGAAACGCGGAGGGCCTCGTTATCCTCTACGCGGACACGGTGACGCCCAGCATGAGGGCCGCCATGGACGAGACGGAGCGCAGGCGCGAAAAGCAGGCGAGATTCAACGAGGAGAACGGCATAGTACCCAGAACGATAAAGAAGGACGTCCGCGATATTATCGAGATATCCTCCTCCGTGGAGACGCCGAGGCCGGGAAGAGAGAAGAAGCTTACGGCAAAAGAGAGGGAGGAGGCCATCAGAAAGCTCGAGAAGGAGATGGCGAAGGCTTCGAGAATGCTGGAATTCGAGTACGCCGCCGTCCTGAGAGACAGAATAATCGAGCTGAGAGGTATGGGAGACTGAGAATGTTAAAGAAGCTTGCGGCCCTTGCCGCCGTTATCATCGCCGCCGTAATAACGGCGGCGACGGCGTCCGCGGCGCAGAGACCGGCCTTCGGCTTCGTCGCGAGCCCGGAGGCGAGGGGGAATACCGACGTGAATATCCAGGAGGTCGGGGGAGAGTATTATCTCTTCCTGCCCTCCTCGGCAGACCTTACCCGGCTCAGGCTCAGCTTTCGCGGCGGGGCGGCGACCCTTTGTAACGGGACCGTTACGCGCGAGATAGAGAGCGGCGAGCCATTTGATTTTAC
This sequence comes from uncultured Eubacteriales bacterium, assembly GCA_900317385.1. Taxonomy (GTDB): domain Bacteria; phylum Bacillota; class Clostridia; order Oscillospirales; family Oscillospiraceae; genus RUG626. Next base: position 2,409 of record ONGN01000014.1, on the reverse strand, counting down.
GAGGCTTTTCCCCGAAAACGCGGAGAATTATACCCTCTACTTCGTGCAGAGAAGCAGGCATATAAAATTCACCGTTATGAGATCGGAGAATATCAGGAGCCTTTTCATAACGAGCGGAGACCCTGAGAACAGGGACAGGGAATGGATAGAGCTGTCGAAGGATAACAGGGCGGGCGGCTCGGCCGTGCTTCTGAGAAGCGACGGCTCCGTGGCCTACGCAGGCGGGATAAAGAGCCTGAGAGGGCGGGGAAATTCCACCTGGAACTACCCCAAAAAGCCCTATCAGATAAAGCTCGCGGCAAAATCCGACCTTTTAGACACGGGAAAGTCCGAAAAGGCGAGCGATACCTGGCTCCTCCTTGCAAATTACATAGACGGCACCCTCGTTCACAATTCCCTGACCCTCGACCTCGGGCGCGAGCTCGGGGTGCCCTATCCCGTGGACGCCGAGCCCGTTGACCTTTACTACGACGGGGAGTACCGCGGAAGCTACCTTCTCACCGGGAAGGTGGAGGTCGGCGAGGGGAGAGTCGATATCCGCGACCTTGAAGCGGAGATAAAAAAAGAAAACCCGTCTGTGACCGAGAGCGAGATGAGGAGCGTCACAGTAAAGAGCTTTACGGACGAGAGCGCCTTTAAATTCACCGAATGGCTCGATGCGCCCGATGATATCTCGGGCGGGTACCTTATGGAGCTGGAGCTCGACTACCGCGCCCTTTCCGAGGAGAACTGGTTCAAAACGGCAAGGGAGCAGTACGTCGTTATGAAAAGCCCGGAGCGAGTGCCGCACGAGGCCATGCTCTACGTTATGGGCCTCTATACGAGCTTTGAGGACGCCGTTTTTAACGGGGGCACGGACCCCGCAACGGGCAGGGACTACCGCGAATTATGCGACCTTGAGAGCCTTGCGCGAACTTACGTTATTATGGAATTCTGCGCCGATAACGACGCCTTCCGCTCCTCGACCTTCATCATAAAAAAGGCGGGGGATGAGAAGCTGTACTTTGCCCCGCTCTGGGATTTCGACACGGGGTACGGAAGCGCGAATATCTCGCAGGAGTTTTACGTTGCGGGCAGATCCCCGCTCGGGAGCGCGCTTATGGCGATACCCTCGTTCCGCGAGCGGGTTAGGGAGATTTACGAAACTGAGCTTACCCCGCTTATCGAGAACGTCATATTGGGCGATGAGAGCGCGAGGGGTAAATACCTTCGCTCGATAGCCTCGTATATCGCCGAAACCGAAGCCTCGCGAAGGATGAACGACGTACTCTGGACGAAATTTGCCGATCTTGACGCTACGGAGAATTTCACCCGCTTCGTCTCCGTCCGGCACAAGTGGCTTTCCGGAGAGATGGAGGGCTGGAGCGAGGACGCCCCGATCGGCAGGAGCTTCGTCGACGTTTCGATAGAGGACTGGTACTATTCCGCCGTCGCCTTCGTTTCCGACAAGGGGCTCATCGCGGGGACGAGCGACGTCACCTTCTCGCCAAGCGAGCTTATGACGCTGGAAGCTACGGTGAAGGCGGCAAACGCCCTTGCCGGGGCGGAGATACCCGGAATCGCGGACGGTTTTTCCGAGCTCTCGGCTCCCGTCACCCGCGGCGAGCTTGCGACGGTGCTCTACCGCCTCGCGGAGTATATGGGCGCTGACACCTCGGCGAGGGCTGACCTCTCCGCCTTTTCGGACGGGGCTGAGGTCGAGGACGCGGACGCTATGAGCTGGGCGGTGTACTATAAGATAACCACCGGCGTCGGCGGTCGGACGGCGTGGAACGAGAATATTTCAAGAGCCTACGCCGCAGTGTTTATATACAGGGCATATCTCTACGTCCTCTCCTGAACGGCGTCGGAAAAAGGATAAAACCGTTGTAAAACGGCGGTCTTTATGGTAAAATTAAATGTCAGACTTCGCGCTTCCGGCATAGTATGCTGCGGGAGGCGGAGATATGAAGGAATACGCAGTCATTCTCCTTGCCGCGGTGCTCTGCGGCGGGGTAATAACGATAATAACGGAGCTGAGAGGCAGGCTTTTATCACCGGTCAGGCGGCGGGAGAACGTGGAGATCGTCGCCCTCGTCGCCGCGAGGGAGGGAGCCGAGGGGCTTGAGGAGACCGTTAGGGGGCTTATGTGGCTTTCCGAGACGGGCAGAGCCTCTATGCCGCTTCTTATCGCCGTTTCTGAGCCTACGGACGAGGCCAGGAGAAGAGCAATAAGGCTTGCCGAAAAGGCGGGCGGCGAGGTAATCGACTCAGGGGAGCTCAGCTTAAAGCTGCAGGAAGTGCTATGGACGAGAGAGGAACAGCAACGATAGACGGTTCTGTCGATTCCGTCGTTTACCGAAATCAGGATAACGGATATACCGTGCTTAGATTAAGGCTCGCCTCCGGCGAGACGGCGACTGTCGTCGG
>ONGN01000015.1 GCA_900317385.1 uncultured Eubacteriales bacterium | reverse complement strand
CCCGCGTGAGGGGGAGCTCCGTAGCAGAAGGCGTTATACATAGCGGGGAACTTCGACTTAACGTCATCCTCGCCGAGACGGACGAGCTCGAAGGCCTTTATCATTATCTCCGGATCGTGGTTTCTCACGGCGCCGGAGGAGAGCTCGATGCCGTTGCACACGATATCGTACTGCTCGGCCTCGATGGTCAGGGGGTCGATCTCGCCGCGCTCCGCCTTGAGGAGAACGTCGAGCCCGCCGGAGGGCATCGAGAACGGATTGTGGCAGAACTCAAGCTCGCCGGACTCCTCGCCGATCTCGTACATCGGGAAATCGACTATCCAGCAGAACTCATAGCGCTCCTTATCCATATGTCCCTCGCAGGCAGCGCCGAAGGTCTTTATCATAACGCCCGCGGTCTTGTTGGCGAGCTGGCCGCCCGCGACGACGACGAGGGTGTTCTTCTCGAGCTTTATAAGCTTTTCGGCCTCGGATTTGTCGATGAACTTGGCTATGCCGCCGGCTATCGCGCCCTGGTCGTCCACCTTGAACCAGTAGCCCTTGCCGCCGGACTGCACCTCGCAGTCAGCTAAAAGCTTCTCGATCTGCTTTCTCGTGAGCGAGCAGTTTGAGATAACGACTGCCTTGACCTTCTGATCGGCGAGCGGCGCAAACTCGCTGCCCTTGAAAAGGGCTGAGACGTCCGTCGCCACAAGGTCGATGCGGAGGTCGGGCTTGTCCGTTCCGTAGGTCTCGAGGGCGTCGAGATACTTTATGCGGCGGAACGGGGGTTTGGACGCGATATCGTAAGTTCCGTATTTTGCGAATATCGGGGGCAGAACGCGCTCAATAACGCCGAAAACGTCCTCCTGAGAGGCGAAGGCCATCTCCATATCGAGCTGATAGAACTCGCCGGGGCTGCGGTCGCCTCTTGCGTCCTCGTCGCGGAAGCAGGGGGCGATCTGGAAATACTTATCGAAGCCGGAGGTCATAAGGAGCTGCTTGAACTGCTGCGGGGCCTGGGGCAGGGCATAGAACTTGCCGTGGTGCTTGCGGCTCGGAACGAGGTAGTCGCGCGCGCCCTCGGGCGATGAGGCGGTGAGGATAGGCGTGGTTATCTCAAGGAAGCCCTCGCGGGTCATAGCCTCGCGCAGGGCGGAGACCACGTTGCAGCGCAGAACGATGTTCTTCTTGACCTCGGGGTTGCGAAGGTCAAGATAGCGGTACTTGAGCCTCATGGACTCGTCCGCCTCGCGGCTGCGGTTTATCTCGAAGGGCAGCTCGTTATAGCGGCAGCGGCCGAGCACCTCAAGCTTGTCGGGCACTATCTCGATGTCGCCGGTGGCCTGCTTCGGGTTCTTTGAGGAGCGCTCGCGGACGACGCCCTCAACGGCGATGGTGCTCTCCTTGTTGAGCCCCTTGACGGCGGTGATCATATCCTCTGACTCGCATACGAGCTGAGTCGTTCCGTAAAAATCGCGGAGGACGACGAAGCTGAGGCTCGACGAGACCTCGCGGACGTTCTCCATCCAGCCTACGAGGCGGACGCGCTCTCCGGCGTTTTCCGCCCTGAGCTCGCCGCAGTTATGAGTGCGGTTCTGTGTCATATTTCCATTCTCCTTTGCGAGTGAACTTTCTTATTCTCTGATCGGCTTTCCGGTGCCGAGTTTTTCGAGGGCGGACCTGACCTTTGCCGCCGCCTCGGAAACGGTGAGCTTTTCCTGCTCGCCCGTTTCAAGATCCTTGAGGGCGACGAGCCCCTCTTTGATCTCATCCTCGCCGAGGAAAACGGCGAAGGGAATATTGAGCTTCGAGGCGTAGGCTATCTTCTGCTTGAATTTCTTATCCTCGAAATATATCTCCGTTCTTATTCCGGCGCCGCGGAAGGCGGTCGCAATTCCGGCTGCGGCCTCGAGATCGTCCGTCATCGGGATCACAAGAGCGTCGGCCGGGGCGGATTTAAGCTCGGGATTTAATAGCCCGCGATCCTCGAGAATGAAGAAAAGGCGCGTCAGGCCGATGGAGATGCCTACTCCGGGGAGCTGCCTGTCGGTATAGTACCCGGCGAGGTTATCGTACCTGCCGCCGGAGCAGATAGAGCCTATCTCCGGGTGGTCGAGCATCATCGTCTCGTACACCGTTCCCGTGTAGTAATCAAGGCCGCGGGCGATAGTCAGATCTATGGCGAAATTCGTCTCCGGCACGCCGAAGGCGGCAAGGTACCTCGTGACGGCTGAAAGCTCCGTAAGCCCGAGGTCGAAGACCTCGTTTTTGCCGCGGTAAGCTTCGAGGGCGGAGAGCACCTCGGCGTTCGTGCCCTTTATCGCCATAAAGGCGAGTATCGCGTCCGCATCGCCAGAAGAGACGGAGAGATCGTCGATAAGTATCGCGCGGACCTTATCGGCGCCGATCTTCTCAAGCTTGTCCGCCGTGCGCATAATGTCGCCGGATTTTTCCGAAAGGCCGAGCATTGCGTAAAACCCGGTCAGTATCTTCCTGTTGTTCACCCTGATAACGAAGCGGTCGAGCCCAAGCTCGGTAAAAGCGCGGTATATGACGCTCGGTATCTCTGCCTCGTTATATATGCTGAGCTTCCCGTCGCCGATAACGTCGATATCCGCCTGATAAAACTCGCGGAAGCGGCCGCGCTGAGCCCGCTCGCCGCGGTATACCTTGCCGATCTGGAAGCGCTTGAAGGGGAAAGTCAGCTCGTTTAAATGGAGGGCAACGTATTTTGCGAGCGGTACGGTGAGGTCGAAGCGGAGGGCGAGATCGTTATCGCCCTTTTGAAAGCGGTAAACCTGCTTCTCCGTTTCGCCGCCGCCCTTCGCAAGGAGAACGTCGGAGCCCTCAATGACCGGAGTGTCGAGAGGGGTGAAGCCGTAAAGCGAATAGACCCTTTTAAGGGTATCCGCTATCTTTTCAAATTTAAGCTGCGACTCGGGCAGAAGCTCCATAAAGCCCGAGAGAGTGTGCGGTCTTATTCGGTCCATAGCTGTTACCTCGCTGAATTAAGCATATATATGGACGGGCAACAAAGGCCCGCCCCAAGCTTCGGTTTTGCCGGCTTACTTCTTCGGGTTTACGATGTCGCGCCAGTCGAGAAGACCGTCCTGAAGGCCGCGGATTATTACCTCAGCCGTGGCGACGTTCGTCGCAAAGGGTACGTTCATCTGGTCGCAGAGCTGGCACAGATACGTGACCTCCTTCGACTGCTCCTTGGTGGGATCCTCAAAGAACAGGACGAGGTCAAGCTCGTTATACGTTATTCGGGCGCCTATCTGCTGCGCGCCGCCCAGCGCGCAGGAGTTATACAGGCTGACGGGCAGCCCCGTAGCCTCCGACACAAGCCTGCCGGTAGTGTTGGTGGCGCATATGGAGTGCTTTGCTAAAATCCCGCAGTAGGCTATGCAGAACTGCACCATAAGCTCTTTCTTTCGATCGTCTGCCATAATAGCGATGTTCATTCAGTGCCACCTTCCTTTTTTAATTTTATAGTATCATATTCTCGCAAGGAAGACTCTTTCGCCTGTTAACCGGCGGGCGACCCTGTAGAATTGACCTTCTGTGTTTTTCGCCCCGAAGAGCATCAGGGGCTTTTCGAGATTTGCCGCGAGCGAAACGGCGGGATCCTCGCTTATAACGCCGATGAGGCGGGCGCCGACGGCGTCGATCACGTCGTCTATCGTCTCGTTTATGCGGCGGTAGTTTTTAGGAGCTACGCGGTTGACGAGGAGCCTGATATCCCCGACCGAGAGGGCGGAGAGGGCGGCAACGGTCTTCTGCCCGTCGCGCAGGCTCGAGGAATCGCCGGTGGAGACAACTATCGCCATATCTGCGCCCTTAGCCGCGAGGCGGAAGCCGCTGCCGAGCCCGGCGGGCGAATCAAAGAGAACGTAATCGTAATCTCCCTTGAGGGAGGTCATAAGCTCAGAAAAAGCTGAGGGGTCGATATCGTCGGGCATATCGCCGCTCGGGGCGGAGAGGAAGTAAAGCCCCTCGATCTCCCCGTGGGGTATTATGGCGTCCTTCGCGCCGATGCGGCCGGAGAGCACGTCGCCAAAATCCCAGAGGACGCGGTCGGTCAGACCGAGGGCAAGATCGAGATTTTTAAGCCCGACGTCGCAATCCACGGCGAGGACCTTTTTGCCCATCATGGCGAGGGCTTCGGCTATGGCGGCGGTGCAGGTCGTCTTCCCGGTGCCGCCCTTGCCGGAGGTCATCACTATTGAAATTCCCAAAAAAGCTACCTCCCGAAAAGCATAACAGCCCGGACTTTTCTTTCATAACAGTATACTAAAAATTCCTGAACATTTCAAGGGGAAAATGGTTATTTATTAAAATTTTGCTATCTCAGCACGGAATTTTCAACTCCGAGGGTTTCGGAGACGGAGACGCCGGAGAAATACTCCGTTATTATGTCCCTTGCGACCTGGGTAAGGCCTGATCCCGAGCCGCCCTTTTCGACGACGACGGCTATGGCTATCTGCGGATCGCTCGCGGGGGCGTAGCATACGAAAACGCCGGTGTTCATAGCGGCGGTGTCCGACTGGACCGTTCCGGTCTTTGCCGCTATGGGTACGGAAAAGCCCTTGAACATTGCCGCCGCCGTTCCCGTAGTGACAACGGCTCGCATACCCCTGCGGATAACGGGGAAGTAGCCGCCGGGATCGTCGATTATATTCCATATCTCGGGCGGCTTTTCAAACAGGATGTCGGAGTAGTCCGAGCTCGTTACGTAGTCCAGCACGGAGGTCTTGTAGTGCGTGCCGCCGTTTGCTATCGTGGCGACGTAGCTCGCTATCTGAACGGGGGTGAACTGGTTATAGCTCTGACCGATGGACGCCTGAAGGGTATCTGCGTTCCACCAGCCTTCGTTCAGCACCTCGCGCTTGTATTCGCGGCTTGCGAGTATGCCGGCCTTTTCGCCTATCTCTATCCCGGTCTCGCTTCCGAGGCCGAACTGCTTCGCCGCCTCGGATATCGGGGTTATGCCCATCCTGTCGGAGAGCCAGTAGAAGAAGTAGTTGCAGGAGTTCTCTATCGCCTTTACCACGTTCACGTTGCCGTGGTTCGAGGGGTAGACCCAGCAGCGCGGCGCGTAGCCCAGGTCCTCGTACTTCGTATAGATGCCCTCGTCCTTTACCGTGGTCTCGGGCGAGATGTAGTTGTTGTTGAGCCCGGCCCAGGCCGTTACCATCTTGAAGGTAGAGCCCGGCTCGTAGGTGCCCTGGGTCGCCCTGTTCCAGGTGGATACGGAGTAGTCGGGGTATGACGCCATGGCGAGCACCTTGCCCGTTTTTACGTCGACTACGACTACGGCTCCGCCCTCGGCAAGCTCGGGCGCCTTATACTCGTTCGTCTCTCCGTCGAAGTACCTGCGCTCCGCCTCGGCGACGCGGGCTTCGTTTATCGAGGCTATCGTCGCGGCAAGGGATTCCTCGGCGACCTGATTTAGCCCGATGTCTATCGTGAGATATACGTTGCCGCCCGCCGTGGCCTGGGTGCGGACGACCTCGTCGATGATCGCCCCGTTCCTGTCGGTATAGACCGTTACGGTGCCGGGCCTGCCCCTGAGATAGTCCTCAAAGGCGTACTCCACTCCGCTTTTTCCGATGATGCTCGTGAGAGAATAGCCCTGATCCTTCCTCGCCTCGTACTCATCGGCGTAAATGGGACCGACGGTGCCGATAACGTGGGCGGCGTATTCCGTGTAGTACACGCGCTTGTAGCTTTTTACGATGGATACGCTCGGCATACGCCCCGTCTTTATAAAGGTCAGGTAATCCGTCGTTACGCTGTCCGCGAAAACGTACTCCGAGGTGTTGACGAGGACCCTCATCTCAAGCTCGTAGCGCACGCCGATTATGAGCCTCGCGTCCTCGGCGGTAACGGTGAAGTTTATCTTATAGTGATTTCTCAGCCAGCTTATGAGGTCCGGCGCGGTGATGCTGGCGTCCAGCCCGAAGTATTCAAGGTAGGTCGCAAGGCGGGAGGACTGCAGATTCGTCGGCTTCGCGACGTACTGGAAGGGAGCGGAGAGGGTCACGGGGAAGGTGTCGTTATACTTCACCCCGTATCTGTTCGCCGCCTTGACGAGCTTGAGAACGGTGTCGTTCGGATCGTCCTCTTTCAGCAGGGAGGAGCGGGAGATCTTCACGGAGTACACGGTCTCGTCCGCGGCAAGAAGGGTGCCGTTTCTGTCGAGAATGGCGCCTCGCGCCGCCTCAACGGTCTTCGTCGTAGCTATCGAGGCCGCGCCCGGCGTGGAGAGGTATTCCTCCGCCTGGACGGCGGAGAGATTGTACATGGAAAATATCATAAGGGCCGCCAGAGCCGCGAGGATCAGGGCGAGGAAGGCGATCCTTGAGGATTTCAGCGTTCTGTCCATAGCTATGGACCTTCCTTTCAGACGAGCTTTGAGATACCCAGAACGATATAGTAAACGGGGATGGCAAAGAGGGCGGAGGCCGCCGTCTGTCTGAGGCCGACGCCCAAAACCGCGCTCGCGGAGGCTCCGCCGGCTATGAGATAGCCCACGGCCTCAACGGCAAAGCAGATCAAAAGGGCCGCGAGGGCGGACACGGCGTAGGCAAACAGGCCCTTGACGAGGACGGTCTCCACGAGATATCCGACCATAAGACCGATAAAGGCAAGCGTGAGAGTGAACATTATCGTTGGCTGGTTATAGGCGAGATCCATAAGAAAGCCCGCCGCGATTCCCACGACGCCGCCCTTGACGCGCCCGAAGAAAACTGCGGCGCCGACGGCAATAAAGGGCAGGATAAGGGGCTTTGCACCGAATATCGGGTGACGGTTGAGGATAAGCCCCTGCAGGATATAGGAAAAGAGGAGAAGGGCGGAAAACAGGAGTATCCTTGCCGCCGCTTTTTTTCTTGATTCAGTCATAGCCCGCCTCAGCCCGCCTTTATATCGGTGATAACGTAGAGATTTGAGACGGAGGAGAGGTCGGCGGCTGGCTTTACGACGGCAAAAGACCCGTGGCCGGTGGAATCCTCCCTGATGCTCTCAACGGTGCCGATTATCAGTCCGGCGGGGCTGTTTCCGCCCCTTCCGGAGGTGAGGACGGAGTCGCCGATGAAGACGTTCGCCGCGTTGTCGATGTAATCGAGCTTCAGCCGCGATTCTTTGAACAGGTTGAAGTCGCCCTCGACTATGCCGGTCTCGTCCGTGCCCGAGAGTATCGCGCCGACGCTCATCGTAGTGTCGATTATGCTGACGACGGTTGAGGAGGTGGAGCCCACCTCGGTAACGACGCCGACGAGGTAGCCCTCGGCTGTTATCACGGAGTCGCCCACCTCGATGCCCGATGAGGCGCCCCTGTTTATAGTAAACGACGAGGAGAAGTTCGACGCCGTCCAGGAGATTATCGTCACGTCTTTCATCTCGTACGGCAGGGTATCGAAATCGCGCATGGCAAAGCCGAGCAGGGAGCGGAGCCTGTCGTTCTCCTCGACTATCTCGGTGTAGTCGCGCGAGTCGCGCTCAAGCTCTGCTATGCGCTCCTTGAGCTGGGCATTCTCGGCGACGACGGTATCGTACCTGTAAATGTACCCGTAGATATCCTCGAGCGTACCGACAAGGCCGTTCATCGCGCTCCTGAGCGGCTTGAATACCGGCTCGCTTATAACCCGCCCGAAATCGGCGTTCCCGCCCGAGACCGCCATCGTAACCGCGGCGATAAGGGCGATAACTATCGCGACGGCGGCCACTATTATTCCCTTTTTAGAGATAAGGTCCTTCAATGGTCAGCCCTCCGAAACTAAACTTGTAAGGGGCGTGCCGAGCTCCTCAAGGCTCTCGGCAAGGCGGCAGAGGGGCAGGCCCATCACGTTGAAAAAGTCGCCGGTAATGCCCTTTATAAATATTGCGCCGAGGCCCTGAGCCCCGTAAGCCCCCGCCTTGTCCATCGGCTCGCCGGTGGAGACGTACCAGGAGATATCCTCCTCGGAAAGCTCGCGGAAGCGCACGAGGGTCGATTCCGCCGCGCTAAGCTCCCTGCCGTCAAGGATGAGGGCAAGGCCGGTGACCACCAGATGCTCCCTTCCCGAAAGGGAGCGGAGCATGGCCTTCGCGTCCTCCTCGTCTGAGGGCTTTCCGAGCGGGCGCCCGTCGAGATATACGAGGGTGTCGGCGGCGATTATCAGCCCTTCGCCGCCTGCGCGGGACAGCACCTCCCGCGCCTTAGCCATGGATATATGCTCCACGGCCGCCTCGGGCGAAAGGGCGGTATCCGGCTCCTCCTCGCTCTGCGAGGGGATTATCTCAAAATCTCTTATCCCGAGCTCCCTTAAAAGCTGGACCCTTCGGGGAGAGCGGGAAGCGAGTATTATTCTCGTCATAAAAATTCAACACCTTTTTGTTATTTCTCAGAAGAGACCGCGGGTGAAGCTTGCGGGCTCGTACCGCCCCTCGCCGAGGTAGCGCTCAGTGACGAGGGAGACCTCCTCGGGGTTCTCGGTTGTAAAATCGAGCCTGACGCCCCAAAGACCGCAGCTCATATAGTCCCTGCTCCTCCTCGCGAGGAAGAGCTTTTTCGCGGAATACAGGGTCTCTCGCCCGGAAGCTGAGCGGACGGAGGGCATAACTATCCCGTCCCTGTCCGGGATCCCGGCGTAACCCTCGCCGCTGAGACCGGAGGAGAGGGGGAAAACACAGTGGGCGACGGGCAGACGCCCGTAGACGGTGAGCTCCGTGGGAAGATATTTTTTCAGATCGGCGACTTCCGCTGCGCTGAGCTCCGGGGAGAGGACGGCGCTTTTGAAGTTCATCTTTTTAAGGACCTCGGTATCGCCCGAGGAGAGCACTCCGAGACCGACGCCGCCGCGCAGGCGGAAGCCCATATTTTTAAGAAAGAGGGCGTGGCCGAGATTTTCGCAGAGGGCGTCCTCGACTCCGAGCTGGCGGGCGCTCATCAGCATTGAGGTGAGCTTCGGCTTATCCGCGTCCGTAAAGAACGGGGGCAGAGTGACCGCGACGGTTATGCCCTCGGCCCTGATGAAGGGGAGAACGGAGTCCTGCGAGGACGCAAGCTCGGTTATCGGAACGTATACGACGGGAGGGGCAAGCTCCAAAAGCCTTTCGGTGAGCTGCGATGCCCTGAGTACGGAGACAGTCAGAACCGGCGGGAGCTGAGAGGGCTCGGCGGGATCGGGCAGAGGGGGCGCCTTAGCCGCTGTGCGCTCGGGGAGCCGGGTCCTTTTTTCCATAAGCTCCTCAAGCACCGAGTCCATAAGCCCGGAGATATCCTTCGGATCCGCCGATACGCCCTTCTGTATGCTCGCCTTTACCGAGGCGGTGAGAAAGGGCGTGCCGCCCGTCTTATATAGCTCGGTCTGGAGCCGGGTCGAGGTGAGCTCGCGGTGGAAGGCAAGGTCGCATTTCCCACCTTCGCTTGCCGCCTCGTTTCCCAAATCGTCCACGGCTGTAAGCTTTATCGGTTTTCCGAGAGCGAGCTCGGCGGTGAAGTGGACGGGAACGCGCTGAAATTCCCGGCGCATATAGCTTTTTCTAAGCTCGGATATCACAGTGGACCCGTCTTCGGCGGGCTTTGCGCTGACGACGGTGCGGTCAGCCGGACCTCGCCCGGTATAATACCCGTCCGTATATCCCGCGGTGGGGCAGACCTCGTATAGGGCGCGAAGCTCGTCCTCTATCTCGAGCTTAACGCCCGAGAGCGCCCGCGAATATAGCTGAGTCACGGCGGCGACGTACTCCGGCCGCCTCTCGCGCCCGTCTACGCTGACGGCGGAAACGCCGAGCTCGGAGAGCTCGCCAACATGGGACAGTAAGCACAGGTCGGGCAGAACGAGGGGCTCAGAGCCCTTTACGCCCAGCTTATAGTGGCTTAAGCTCTCGCGGTATGAGCCGCCGCGCCTCTCGCTCCCGGCCCCGTACAGGGCGGGCAGCAGGAAAAGGCCCGGGCAGGACGGGCTGAGCCATCCGTGAATGGGAAGCTCCAGCTCTATCTCCGCGCTCTTCGCGATCTCAAGTATCTGCTCCTTCGAGAGCTGTGGCGCGAGCGCAGCCCGCTTTGCGCCCATGGCGGCGGCGATGCGGACGGAATCGGAGATATGTACGTTCATAAGCGAGCCCGCCTGTATCTGCGCCTCGGGCATAGAGCGGCGCAATGCGAGCATAAGGGCGGGGTCGGAAGCCCTGATAGCCGCCGCCCCGTTGAGCCAGGCGGCTCTCGCGGCGGAGAGCACCGTATCGAATACGGAGTCGGTGGGGGTGATATCCACCTCCGCGTAAAGCTTAACGCCCCTCACCCGGCAGAAGACCGAGGCCCCGTAAAATTCCTCGCGGCTGAGCCCCGCTCTTCCCGGCAGGGCGAGAGCGGCGCATACCGCGTCCGCCCCGTTCTGAACGGCGGCGGAAACTGCTTCGGCTGTATTTACAAGACTGACAAGCTCCGTCACAGGCCGCCATCCTTTCTCAGCGATAATTATACAGATACATTATAGCACATAGAAAGGTGAAATAAAAGGGGGAATCGCGCAAAGAATTGATATGCGCGTGAAAATTTGATATAATACGGGAAACTTAGTTAAATTGGAGAGGTGTTTTTATGAGATACCCCGAACCGCTCAAGAAAAACGGAACCATCGGCCTTGTCGCGCCGAGCTACGGCTGCGCGACGGAGCCGTATATAACGAGGCTCGAGGCCGCTCTCCGCGAGGCTCGCCGCCTCGGCTTTAGTATCACGGAAGCGCCGCACGTGAGGCTCGACGAGGCGTTCGGCAGGTCAGGCCCCGCCGACGTGCTCGGAGAGGAGCTTAACCGCGCCTATCTATCCCCGGATAACGGGGCGCTCATATCCGTCGGCGGCGGCGAGCTTATGTGCGAGGTCGTGCCGTATATCGACTTTGAGGCGATAGCCGCGGCAAGACCGAAGTGGTATATGGGCTTTTCCGATAACACGAATTTCACATTCCTGTCCGCTACCCTCGCCGATACCGCGGCGATATACGGCCCCTGCTTTCCCGCTCTGGGCATTACCCCGTGGCATAAATCAATAACCGACGCCGTCGGACTTCTGACGGGGGAGATAAGCTCGGTAAAAAGCTACCCCTCGTGGGAGCTTTTTGATACCGAGGGCGAAGACCCGCTCGCCCCGTATAACCTCACGGAAAAGACGGAGTACCGCTATTTCAACACCGGGTGGAGAGAGGCAAGGCTCGAGGGCAGGCTCATCGGCGGCTGCGGCGATATACTCTTTACCCTTCTCGGCACGAGATTCGACAGGGTGCGCGAGTTTAACGAAAGATACGCGCAGGACGGTATTATCTGGTTTCTGGAGTTCTGCGACCTTCACCCTATGGACGTGAGGCGGGCTCTGTGGGCGATGCGCGAGGCGGGCTGGTTTAGTAAGGCGAAGGGCTTTCTCATCGGAAGGCCGCTGCACTTCGGCGAGGAGCAGCTCGGCCTTAATATGTACGAGGCGGTGTACGGAGCTATCGGCTCCCTCGGCGTTCCGATGATAGAGGACGTCGACATCGGCCACCTGCCGCCGATGCTCCCCATAATATCGGGAGCTAAGGCCGAGATAAGGGCGGAGGAAAACGAGCTGGAAATAAAATACCTGTTCCGGTAAAATTTTCGCCCCGCTATTCACAAGAAACGAAAAATTTGTTATAATATAATTTCGGAATAATATCTCCAAAAGACGGTGAAGGGAGGGCGGTAAAAATGCCTAATAAAGAATGGCGGATAGCGGGTTATTCCCGAGCTGACGCGGCAAAGCTTATGAAAAGCGGCATAAATCCGCTCATCTCGGTGCTGATGGCGTCCCGAGGGGTCACGGATCCGGAGGACGTGCGCAAGCTCACGAACGCGGAGCTTTCCGATATTTCCTCGCCGTTTCTTATGAAGGATATGGACCTTGCCGCGAAAAGAGTGCGGCTTGCTATCGAGCGCGGCGAGCACGTCGCCGTTTACGGGGATTACGACGTGGACGGCATAACCTCATCCTGCCTCATCGCGGACTATCTGAGGTCGAAGGGCATTTCGTGCGACATCTATATCCCGGAGCGCCTTGAGGAGGGCTACGGGGTGAAGAACAGCGCCCTTGAGGCGATTGCGAAAAAGGGCGTCAGCCTCGTGATAACCGTAGACTGCGGCATAACGGCGGCTGAGAACAAGAGGTACGCCGCCGGCCTCGGTATGGATATGGTGATAACCGACCACCACGAGGTCACGGGCGAGATGCCCGCAAGCCCGGTGGTCGACCCGAGGCGGCCTGACTGCCCCTCCCCGGCGAAAATGCTGGCGGGGGTCGGCGTCGCCTTCAAGCTCGTTTGCGCCATCGAGGGCGAGGAGAAGACGGAGGAGCTTTTAGAGAGATACGGCGATATCGTCGCCGTCGGCACGATAGCCGACGTTATGCCGATGACCGGCGAGAACAGGGTCTACGTCCGCCGGGGCATCGAGCTTTTGAGAAGCGGAGCCCGCCCGGGGCTTCGGGAGCTATGCTACGCCGCGAAGTCCGAGCTTAAAAAGCTCGGCCCCGTCGGGGTGGGGTACGTCCTTGCACCGAGGATAAACGCGGCGGGGCGGCTCGGAGGCACGGACGTAGCCGTTGAGCTTCTTATCACGAAGGACGACGCGGAGGCTGTCCGCCTTGCGGACAGGCTCTGCGAGCTGAACGCTGAGCGCCGCAGGATAGAGAGCGTTATGGTCTCCCAGGCGCTCAAGATGCTCGAGGCCGAGCCGCCGAACGGAAAGCCCATCGTGCTTTCAAGCTCGAGCTGGCACCAGGGCGTTGCGGGTATAGTCGCCTCGCGCATAAGCGAGAAATTCGGCCTGCCCGCGATAATGATCTGCGTAAAGGACGGGGTCGGCAGAGGGTCATGCCGCTCGTCCGGCGGATATAATATATTCGAGGCGCTTTACTCCTGCCGCGATCTTCTTTTAAGCTTCGGAGGCCACGAGCTCGCCGCCGGGATAACGGTGGCGGAGGAGGAGATTCCCGCCCTCAGAAGGGCGCTGGGCGAAAAATACCTGGCGGCGTCGGGAGCGGAGACCGAGGCGGTCTTACAGGTGGATTTCGAGGTGATAAAGCCCGCCGAACTTCTTACTGTGGAAAATATTAGGGCTCTCGACCTCGTTGAGCCCTACGGAGTGGGGAATCCACAGCCGGTTCTCTGCATAACTGAGGCGACAGTGGAGGACGTCCTCCCCCTGTCGGATGGGAAGCATACGAAGCTCTGGCTCTCGAAGAGGGGAGCGGTCTTCGAGGCCGTTTTCTTCTCGAAGACCATAAAGGAGCTCGGCGCCGAAAAGGGCATTTTGGCGAACGTAGCCTTCACCCCCCAGGTAAACGAATTTCGCGGCCGCGCGATACCGCAGCTCAATCTCTGCGATTTCGTGCCGCTGACCGAGGGGCGCATATCGGAGGAATGATATGGACATCAAAAAATCAAGCGAGCCTATCCTGGGCATCGAGGGAGCCGAGGCGGCGTATGCCGAGCTCATCGAGGCGATAAAGCGCCATACCCAGATAAAGGATCTCAAAAAGGTCAAGGCGGCATATGATTTTGCCTTCCAGTCGCACGGACAGCAGCTAAGGAAGGACGGCAGCCTGTATATAACCCACCCGCTCAAGGTCGCGGCCATCGTCGCTGAGATGGGGCTCGACGAGGATTCGATAATCGCCGCCATACTTCACGACGTGATCGAGGACACGCCTTCGACGCACGAGGATATCGCGAAGGCGTTCGGCGAGAGCGTGGCGGACATCGTAGAGGGCGTCACGAAGCTGACGAGGGTGACCTATACCACGAAGGAAGAGGAACAGATGGAGAACCTCCGCAAAATGTTCCTCGCCATGGCAAAGGATATCCGCGTAATACTGATAAAGATAGCCGACCGCCTGCACAATATGCGCACGATGGACTACCAGTCCGGCGCGAAGCAGAGGGAGAAATCCCTTGAGACGATGGAGATTTACGCCCCCATCGCCCACAGGCTCGGTATGCAGAAGATAAAGTTAGAGCTCGAGGATCTGGCCCTCGTCTACCTCGACCCCGTCGGCTACGAGGAGATACAGAACGCGCTCGCCGAGCGCGGCGGGAAATACGAGGGCTTTATGGAGCGCACCGAGGCGGCTATAAAAAACCGCATGGAGGAGGCGCACATAAACTGCGTCGTGCAGAAGCGGATAAAGGATATCTACTCCATCTACCGCAAGATGTACGGGCAGAACAAGGAGCTCTCCGAGGTCATGGACGTCTACGCCTTCCGCGTGATAGTCGACGATATCGCGGAGTGCTATAACGTGCTCGGCTGCATCCACGATATGTATAAGCCGATCCCGGGCCGCTTCAAGGACTATATCGGAACGCCGAAGCCCAATATGTATCAGTCACTGCACACCACCGTCATCGGCACTGAGGGCATACCCTTCGAGGTGCAGATAAGAACGTGGGAGATGCACGAGACGGCGGAATACGGAATAGCCGCCCACTGGAAGTATAAGGAGGGCATCTCGGGAAAGTCGGACGAGGAGAAATTCGCCTGGATAAGAAACCTTCTCGAAAGCCAGCAGGATTCCGACGCTCAGGACTTCTTCTCCACCCTCAAGGTGGATATGTTCTCCGACGAGGTCTACGTTTTTACGCCGAACGGCGACGTTAAGAACCTGCCCGCCGGGGCTACGCCCATCGACTTTGCCTACTCCATCCACTCCGCCGTCGGCAACCATATGTCGATAGCGAAGGTTAACGGGCGCATCGTGCCTTTTTCGCACCAGCTCCAGTCCGGAGATATCGTTGAGGTCATAACCTCCACCTCCGCGAAGGGGCCGAGCCGCGACTGGCTAAATCTCGTAAAGAGCTCAGAGGCGAGAAACAAGATCCGCCAGTGGTTCAAGAAGGAGCGCCGCGAGGAGAATATAACGAACGGAAAGGCTGCCTTCGAGGCCGAGATGCGCCGAATGGCGATACCGCTCTCCGTCGCCCAGGATCCCGACGTTATAAACGTGATACTCAAGCGGTTTTCATATGCCTCCGTTGACGATATGTACGCCGCCATAGGCTACGGCGGGCTCTCGGCGCAGAAGACGGTGAACAGGATACAGGACGAGCTTCGCACCATCGAGAAAAACGCCGCCGAGGCGGAGAAAAAGCCGGAGTGGATACCCGGCGCCTCTGGCCAGAAGCCGGTGCACGGCATCATCGTAGAGGGCATAGACAACTGCCTTGTAAAATTCTCGCATTGCTGTATGCCCGTACCCGGCGACGAGATCGTCGGCTTTATAACGCGCGGCTTCGGCGTTTCGATACACAGGACGGACTGCCGCAACTACCAGTCGAGCATTCTGAACGAGGAGACGAAAAACCGCTGGATCAGGGTCGCCTGGGCGGGCGACCGCGACGAGAGGTACGGAACGGGAATCGCGATAACTGCGAACGACCGCGACGGTCTCGTTATGGATATCGCCACCGTGCTCACTGCTCTCAAGGTGAAGGTGACCGGCCTTACCGCGAGGGATATGGGCGGCGGCGTCGCCACGGTGTATATAACGATAGACGTTATGGACAAGGCTGAGCTCAGCGTCGCCATGACGAAGCTGATGGGCGTTAGAAGCGTCAAGGAAGTCAGAAGACAGGGGACTTAATATGCGGGCAGTCGTAACCAGAGTTAAAAGCGCCTCCGTCACGATAGACGGAAAAGTAAACGGCAGCATAAAAACGGGCTACCTCGTCTTATTGGGCGTCGGGCTTGAGGACAACGAGGGCGATGCGAAGAAGCTCGCGGAAAAGATAGTAAATCTCCGCGTTTTCCGCGATGAGAACGACAAGATGAACCTGAATCTTTCCCAGGCCGGGGGAGAGATACTGGTAATCAGCCAGTTTACGCTGTACGCCGATACCTCGTCGCGCAGGCCGGGCTTCACCGGGGCGGCAAGGCCGGATAAGGCCATCCCGCTCTACGAGCTTTTTATGGAGACGCTGAGAGAAAAGGGCTTTCACGTTGAGCACGGCGAGTTTGGCGCCGATATGGACGTCGAGAGCGTAAATCAGGGACCTGTTACGATAATATTCGATACGAGAGGCTGAGTGATAGCTATGCTCATAAAAACCCTGCCGGTAGGCCAGCTCGAGGCGAACTGCTACGTCGTTACCGACGAGAATACGCTGGACTGCGCCGTTATCGACCCCGGCGACGAGTCGAACGCGATACTTGACTATATCGAGGATAACAAGCTAAAAGCGCGCGCCGTGTTTCTGACGCACGGCCATTTCGACCACGTCGGCGCGGCAGAGACCGTCTCCGAGGAGACGGGAGCGCCCGTCTATATTAACGCCGCCGACGTAGGCGAGGGGGAGTATCTATACGACGCCCCGGAGGGAACGAAGTTCTATTCCGACGGCGACGTTATCGAGATAGGCTCGCTTCGCTTCCGCGTTCTGGAGACGCCGGGACACTCTGCGGGCTCGGTGACGCTGCGCTGCGAGGACGCCCTCTTTACGGGCGATACGCTTTTCCGCGGAAGCTGCGGGCGCACCGACCTTCCGGGCGGCGATTTCGACAGGCTTATGGCTTCGCTTGCCCGCCTCGCAGATATCCCCGGCGACCTCGAGGTCTATCCCGGGCATATGGGGCCGAGCAGCCTTGCGGTCGAGCGGGCGTATAACAGATACGTGAGGTACGCAAAGGGTCAATGAAGCTTATATTAAAGGGACACGACTATAAATACGCATCCGAGCAGATGCTCCTATCCCTCTTCCCGGGCGAGAAGCCGGAATATTCAGAGGCTGAGGCTGAGTCCTCGGCTGAGATAAGCCTTACCGAGGGCGCGGAGTACGCTACGGCTGTGACGCGGCTTTTCTGGAACGGGGAGCGCGCCGCCGGCTCAGCCAGGGTCAGGCTCTCGCGGCTTACGGGAAAGCTCAGGCGCGACAGCCTTCTTTCCATGGCGGTAAAGCTCTCGTTTTACAGGGCGGCGATGAAAATACTGCCGGAAAAGCCCGTCTGGGGCGCACTCACCGGCATAAGACCAGGAACGATAATGACGAAGCTCATCGAATCCGGTACGTCCGAAAAAGCCGCGATAAGCGAGATGAAAAGACTCTATTTTTTGGACGATACGAGGGCAAGGCTCCTCGTCGATACCTCGAGGGCGAGCATAGAGGCAAAGAGGGGGCTTTCGGAGCGGGATATCGGCATTTACGTCGGCATACCCTTCTGCCCGACCCGCTGCGCCTACTGCAGCTTCGTGAGCCAGAGCGTTCAGAAGTCGATGAAGCTCATACCGCCCTTTTTGGAATGTTTAAAGGCGGAGCTTACAAGGCTCGGCGATATAGTGCGGGAGCTTGAACTCCGCCCCGTCGCCGTGTATATCGGGGGCGGAACGCCGACGACGCTCTCGGCGCCAGAGCTTTCGGAGCTTATGGCACATATGAGAGAATGCTTCGATTTTTCCGCCGTGCGTGAGTTTTCCGTTGAGGCGGGAAGACCGGATACCATAACCGCCGAAAAGCTCGCAGCCCTTCGCGGCGGCGGGGTGACGCGCATAAGCGTAAACCCGCAGTCTATGTCGAACGAGGTGCTCCGCGCCATAGGCAGGAGCCATACGGCTGAGGATTTCCGCGCCGCCTTCAGGCTCGCGCGGGAGTATTTCGGCGGGGATATCAACACTGACCTTATAGCCGGGCTCCCGGCTGACACGCCGGAGTCCTTCGCCGCCACCCTGCGCGAGATGATAGAGCTCGGGGCGGAGAATATAACCGTCCATACGCTAAGCCTCAAGAAGGGCACGAGGATAACCCTCGAGGGCTCTGAGATACCGGGCAAGGCCGAGGTCGCGAAAATGCTCGATACGGCGATAGATGAGCTGCGGCGAGCGGGCTACGCCCCGTATTATCTCTACAGGCAGAAGAATATGTCCGGCGGGTTTGAGAACGTCGGCTGGGCGAAAAAGGGCAAAGAGAGCCTTTATAACATAGTGATAATGGAGGAGCTCGCCACTATAATCGCCGCCGGGGGCGGAGCGAGCA
This sequence comes from uncultured Eubacteriales bacterium, assembly GCA_900317385.1. GTDB lineage: Bacteria > Bacillota > Clostridia > Oscillospirales > Oscillospiraceae > RUG626. Next base: position 3,703 of record ONGN01000015.1, on the reverse strand, counting down.
CGAAGCTCGTCGACATCTCGTCGGGCAGGATAGAGCGGATATTCGACTATAAATATCCGAAGGAGTATATCGAGGGTGTGGAAAAAACGCTCGCGGACAAGGATAAGATAATCGCGTTTTACAGGGAGGCCGGAATATGATATATAAGATAAACGAGATAAACGAGGAGATAGCGTGGCACCCCGCCGCCTTTGCCGAACGCTGCGAGGCGGAGTACGACGCGCGCGTAAAGGAGGCCGCCAGGGCGATAGCGGAGAACGTGGGAAAGAGCCCGGTCATTCTGCTTTCGGGCCCCTCCGGCGCGGGCAAGACTACCACGGCGCGCAGGATAGAGGACGAGCTCGACAGAATGGGGCTCCGGTGCCATACCATATCAATGGATAATTATTTCAAGACGATAGACCCCAAGACCGTGCCGCGCACGCCGGAGGGGGATATCGACTTCGAGAGCCCGAAGATGCTGGATATGGATCTGCTAAACGAGCATTTCGAGGCTCTGCGCGAGCATAAGGAGATAAGGATACCGTACTTTATGTTCGCGAGGCAGAAGCGGTCGGCAAGCCAGTTTACGCGCCTAAGGCTGGGCGAAAACGAGGTCGCCATCTTCGAGGGCATCCACGCTCTGAACGACGAGATAACCGACAAAAACCCGGACGCCTTTGGCCTGTATATCTCCGCGATGGCGGAATACGAGCTCGAGGACGGGGCAGTGTGGAAACCGGAGTGGACGAGACTTCTGCGCCGCGTCGTGAGGGATAACAACTTCCGCGGGTCGGACGCGAAGTTTACCATGAGCCTGTGGGAGAACGTGATGCGCGGCGAGCGCGCGCATATAACGCCCTATATCCCGAAAGCAAGGATAAAGGTCGATTCCACCGTCGCCTACGAGCTTCCGCTTTTGAGAAACAAGGCGCTCCCGCTCTTAGCTGATATCGAGGCGGGTATGCCGGGCTACGACGAGATATCGAAGCTCGCGCCGTTTATCGAGGAGTTCAGGCCGATGCCCGACGAATACTGCCCGGCTCAGAGCCTTCTGCGCGAATTTATCGGCGGCGGAATATACGAATACTAAGTAAACGCTGATTAAATGCCGCTTCGGCGCCTGTCGTCGGCACAAGCTCTGTATCGACTCGCTTCCGTGCCACAACACGAAAGCTCGCTCACTCCGCTGTGCCTCCTCTTCCCATCGAAGCGACCACGCTTCGATGGGAGCCCTGAGCTTTTTTCCGCCGCAGCTTTGTCTCCAAATCTTGGAATACACAAAGTATTCCTGCGATTTCTCGCCTTCGCTGCGACAAAAAAATCCTCGCAATTCGCTCTCGCGGAATTAATCATCGTTTACCAAATTGATTGTATAACAATAAAAAAATATGGGCACGCTGAAAGCGTGCCGTAATGAGAGGGGTGAACCCGTTATGGCCGGAAATGCGGCGCCGAAAGGGCGCAAAGGACGTGTTTTAAGGAAAGTGGCCGTAACGCTCCTGTTCATCCTTCTTTTTTATATCGTTTTTTCAACGGCGGCGGCGCTCGTCGCGCCGACCCTTATTTTCTCGCGCTCAGACGTAGGAGCGGAGAATTTGGAGATAGCCTTCTCTGACCTCGGCCTGCCGAGAACGGAAGTGCGCTTTGAGTCGGGGGCAAACGAGCTTATGGGCTATTACTACGAGGCGGAGGGCGCGAAGGGGATAGTCGTTTTCGTTCACGGCTTTCACTCCGGCGCGGACGCGCATCTGCCGGAAATACTGTGGTTTCTCGATAGGGGCTGGTCCGTTTTCGCCTTTGACGGCACCGGCACGAGGGGCAGCGAGGGCGCGGGTACGGTAGGACTTGCGCAGATGAAATACGATCTTTTGTGCGCTCTCGACTTCATAAAAAGCTCGCTTCCGGCTCAGCCCGTCGTGCTCTACGGCCACAGCCAGGGTGCTTACGCCGCCGCCGCCGTGCTGAACGACTTTCCGGAGATAAGGGCTGCCGCCCTCATCGCGGGCTTCGACTCCCCGCTCGATATTATGATGTACCACGCCCGTGCCCGCGTCGGCGTCTTAGCCGATACGCAGTACCCGTTCCTCGCCCTGTCGAATTACCTGACATTTGGGGCGGAGGGTAACGAGAGCGCGGCAAGCTCGATAAACGCGGGCGATACCCCGGTGCTGATCATCGACTGCGCGCGGGATGAGATCGTGACCGAGGAGCTTAGAATATCGACCCGGGGCGTTACCGACCCGAACGCGAAGGTCGTTTCGGTGGACTCCGGGCACTCTGGAGCCTGGCTCACGGACGGGGCGGAAGAGTACGCCCGCGAGCTTGAGGCGGAGCTCTCCGAGCTGCACGAGAAATACGGCGCTGACCTGCCGGACGAGGCCATCGAGGACTTCCGCTCGCGGATAGACTACGCAAGACTCTGGGAGCTCGACGAGAGCTTTATGGAAAGGGTCCTCGCCCTCTACGACGCGGCTGTGAGATAAAGGCGGTCCATTTGCCTTCCCCTCCAGGGGAAGCCTTTTGTACGCTGCATACGGCGTTTTTACGACTACCCCGAGCGGCTGCATTATGGCCACCGTGCTTTTTCCTTTCGATACGTCGATCCCTACTGCGTTCATGTTTTTCCTCCTGCTATATTATTTGCAAAACGGCTGCCAGCCTTTTCTCATTGCCGATTCAATCTGTTGTGTGATGCGAGCGCGGCGCTGTTACAAGCCGTCTCAACCTGCTTAAACCGAACGCTGCAATAGAAGGATGGATGAATGTCTTTGTTACGGACGTTATTAGTCCAGGTGGGGCGCTCTTCAATCCATTTTGCCCTTCTATTGTAGCTTAGGAATGAGAACCTGTCGTGTACATCTGGCTGATGCACAACTTTTAGGCTGCTAATATTATAACAGTGGGGGCTGTTATCATAAACGATTTACATACCATTTCCGTTTGACGAGGTAACAAAAATGATTATTGAAACAGAAAGACTAATCCTCCGACCGTTCGTTGAGAGCGACGCAGCGGACGTTTACGAATACTTACACGAACCGGCTGTCAACTGCTTTGCGAGCATGAAGTTGAACTCACTTGACGAAGCGGTCGAGGAGATGAAAAAACGGGTCGGCGAAACGGAGTATTATTTCGCCATCGTTCTGAAGGATAGCGGCAAGGTTATCGGCGAGATCGATGCCTACCCTGAAGCGGGCGAACAGCACGCCGATGAAAACGATCCGAAGGACACGTTCAGCCCATGCTGGATGCTGAACCTGAACTACACCGGCAAAGGCTATGCCTACGAAGCCGCACACGCGTTCTTCGATTACCTGTTCAACGAAAAAGGCGCACGCAGGATATACGCATACACCGAGGACTACAACACATCAAGTCAGCATCTTTGCGAAAGGCTCGGTATGCGCCGGGAAGGACTGTTTATGGAGTTCATATCTTTCGTGAACAATCCCGACGGTACGCCGCATTACGAAAACACTTACGAATACGCTATCTTAAAAAAAGAGTGGAATAAATAGTAAATGATCCCGACAAACCGGGATTTGCGGAGGAAAAAACGAATGGAAAACAAAACGGTTTCCGTCGGACGATGGCAATATTCTGAGCCTGCTTTCGAAGCCGGTGAAAACGGTCATATCGTTATTTGTTCAAAATCATCTGTTGCTCCCGCGGAGTTTTTTGAATGGGGTATCGATGCCGAAAAACGTCCTTTTGAACGATA
>ONGN01000036.1 GCA_900317385.1 uncultured Eubacteriales bacterium | reverse complement strand
GATATACTCCATAGAGGGGCACAGGACCTATTACTATCAGGATATCACGACCTACCTCTCCCGCGCGGGAGACGAGGCGGATATCGTTGTAGTCAGAGACGGGGAAAAGCTGCCGCTTAGTATAAAAAAGGATCATTATACTATCAACGGGCAGGACTCATATATCTTCGGAATAACCGGAAGAAACGTCATAGAGGCGACCTTCGGCGAGAAAATAAAGTTTTCGTGCTACAGCGCGGTGAACGTAGTCCGTATGGTCTGGATGAGCCTCGGCGATCTCTTTGCCGGAAGGGTGAAGGTCTCCGATATGTCCGGGTTCGTGGGCATAGTATCGACGATAAACGAGGTGGGTCAGGAGTCGCAGACTACGGCGATAGCCTTTGAGAATATCGCGTATCTCGTGGCGTTTATAGCCGTAAACCTCGCCGTTATGAATCTTCTGCCGATACCCGCGCTTGACGGGGGCAGGATATTCTTCCTCCTTATAAATACGATAGCGGAAAAGATATTTAAAAAGAAGATTAATCCCAAGTACGAGGGCTATATCCACGCGGCCGGAATGGTGCTGCTCCTCGGTCTTATGGCCTTCGTTCTGGTAAACGACGTTATAAAAATAGTGAGATAATATGAAAAATCACACTATCATTTGATAATAAGGCGTGCCGCTCGCCGCAAAGCGGCAACCGCGGCACATGCCAGAATCTCCATCAGCCGCTTGGTGGATTTTTATAGCTTTTTGTGCTGACGCAAAGCGGCAGAATGGAGATTAATATGGAAAAGAAGACGAAACAGATAAGCGTCGGCGGCGTACTCATAGGCGGCGGCGCTCCCGTCTCCGTTCAGACGATGTGCAGCACGGACACGCGCGACGCTGAGAATACTGCAGAGCAGATAAATGCCGCTGCCGCCGCGGGCTGCGATATTATTAGGGTCGCTGTCCCCGATATGGAGGCGGCTAAGGCAATATCAGATATAAAAAAGAGGATAAACATACCCCTCGTGGCGGATATCCATTTCGATTACCGCCTTGCCCTTGAGGCGCTTGCGGGCGGAGTCGATAAGATAAGAATCAACCCGGGCAATATCGGCTCTGTGGACAGGGTGCGCGCCGTTGCAAGAGCCTGCGAGGAGAGAAACGTGCCGATCAGGATCGGGGTAAATTCCGGCTCGGTCGAAAAAGCGTTACTTGAAAAATACGGCGGCCCCGTGCCCGAGGCTCTCGTCGAGAGCGCCCTCGGCCACGCGAGAATACTTGAGGACGTCGGCTTTTCCGATATCTGCCTTTCCGTAAAAAGCTCAGACGTTGTTACGACGGTGAAGGCTTACAGGCTTTTGAGTGCGCGCTGCGACTATCCTCTCCACCTCGGCGTCACAGAGGCGGGAACGGAATACCTCGGCGCTATCAATTCCGCCGTAGGTATCGGCTCTCTGCTGCTTGACGGGATAGGCGACACCATCCGCGTCTCCCTGACTGCCGACCCGCTGCGCGAGGTGCCCGCCGGAATTGCCATTCTGAAGGCCGCCGGGCGGAGGACGGGCGGAGTAAAATTCGTATCCTGCCCGACCTGCGGAAGGACCGAAATAGACCTAATTTCCCTTGCAAACGAGGTGCAGGGAAGGCTTGAGGGAATAAACAGGGATATAACCGTGGCCGTGATGGGCTGCGTTGTGAACGGACCCGGCGAGGCGAGAGAGGCCGATTTCGGAATCGCAGGGGGAAAGGGCGAGGGCCTTATATTCAAAAAGGGCGAGATCGTGAAGAAGGCGCCCTTTGAAGCCCTTGCGGACGAGCTCATCGAGCTCATTGAACGAGACAGATAACTGGAGATAGATTTATGCCATCGGAAAACACGGTACCGTTTCTCGATATGTTCCCGTGCTGCGGGACTGACGGCCTTTCGGATTACCTTAAGGGCGGCGAGATAATAGACTGTACGGTAGATAAAAATACAAGAGAAATAAATATGCGGGCGAAGTTTTCTAAATTCGTGCCGCCGGTTTACATATCCGAGGCCGAGCGCGTTATAGCGGGGGAATTCTCACTTAGAGGGTGCAGGATAACCCCCGTCTTCCCGGATAGCGCAGCGCCGGAGAATAAGAAAACGAAGCCGAAAAGCGAAGGGCCAAAGCCGATTTTCGGAAGGATACCGAGGGGCAATAAAACACCAATGTCGGAGCTCAATATTGACTCCGGCAAGGTAATAGTCGAGGGAAAAATATTTGCCGATAACTCCCGCGATATCGCAAAGGCAAACGCTTTTGTACTCAGCATCGACGTTACGGACGGAACGGATTCTGTTAGAGTAAACCAGTTTATAAAGGACCCGGACACCATCGCCGCGGTTAAGAAGCTCAGCGTCGGTATGAACGTCACCGTTTACGGAACGATGACGATGAACCGCTTTGATGGGGAAGTGCTTGAGCCGCGAGCTATAGCGACAGCGCCCGCGAAGAAGCCGAGGACAGACGACGCGCCGGAGAAGAGGGTCGAACTCCATTTGCACACGAGATATTCAACGATGGACGCGCTGACAGACCCGAAGGCGGTAATCGACAGAGCTGTCGCCTGGGGCCATCCTGCCATAGCGATTACCGATCACGGAGTTTGTCAGGCTTTCCCGGACGCTATGAAGGCAGCGGGGGATAAGATAAAGGTCGTCTACGGCGTTGAGGGCTACTACATAAACGACGTTGACGACAAGGTCACCGTTTCCGGTACTGAGGATATGGCGCTTCCCGGCACCTTCGTCGCCTTCGATATAGAGACCACTGGGCTCAATTCCCAGACCGAGAGGATAATTGAGATCGGCGCCGTACTTTTTAAGGACGGGAAAAGCAACGAACGCTTTCAAACCTTCGTTGACCCGGAAAAGCATATCCCGCTTGAGATAACGAGGCTTACTGGCATAACTGACGAGATGATAGAGGGCGCGCCGGATGAGAAGACTGCGGTAAAAAGCTTCCTTGAGTTCTCCGGTGGTCTTCCGCTCGTGGCCCATAACGCGAATTTTGATATCGGCTTTATAGACGAGGCGGCAAAGAGGCACGGTCTCAACTTTACGCCGACCTTCATTGATACTGTGGCTCTGTCTCAGGCGATTCAGCCTCAGCTTAAAAACCACAAGCTCGACACCGTCGCCCTTGCCCTTGAGCTCCCTGACTTTGAGCACCACAGAGCTTCGGACGACGCTCTCACCTGCGGCCTTATCGCCGCAAGGTATTTTGATATGATGGTGAGAGATGGCGTCTCCCGGCTTTCGGAGGTCAACGCCTACGTTTTGCCGAAGCGGAAAAAGGCGGCGCAGACCCGAAGGCTCAGACCGATGCACATCATCGTTCTCGCTAAAAACCAGACCGGAATCAAGAATCTTTACAGGATAGTCACAAAAAGCCACCTTGAGTTTTTAAAGCGCAATCCGATAATGCCTAAGAGTCTTTTGATGGAATACCGCGAGGGGCTTATAATCGGCTCGGCCTGCGAGGCGGGCGAGGTCTTCCAGTCCGTTGTCGAGCACAGATCGCGGGCGGAGCAGAGAAGGCTTGCAAGCTTTTACGATTATCTTGAGATACAGCCCATATGCAATAACGCCTTTATGCTGCGCGGAGAAAAGCCGAAGGCCAAAAACGAGGAGGAACTTCGTGACCTTAACCGCAGGATAGTGGAGCTTGGCGATGAGCTCGGGAAAATGACAGTCGCCACGGGCGACGTCCATTTTCTCGACCCGGAGGATGAGATTTTCCGCCATATTCTGCTAACTGCGAAGGAATTTGAAGACGCGGACAAGCCTCTGCCCATTTATTTCCGCACGACGGACGAGATGCTGGAGGAGTTCTCCTATTTCGGTGACAGGGCTCGCGAGCTCGTTATTACGAACCCGAATAAGATAGCCGATATGGTCGAAAGCGTAAGACCGCTCCCGCCCACTGGTAAGCTTTTTGCACCGAAGATTGAAAATTCCGAGGAGGAGCTTAAAAGCCTCGTCTACGGGCGTATGCATGAGCTTTACGGGGAAAACCCGCCCGATATAGTAAAGGACAGGGTGGAGCAGGAGCTTCACGATATACTGTCAAGGCACTACGACGTTATCTATATGTCCGCCCAGAAGCTCGTCCACGATTCGCTGGAGCACGGCTACCTCGTTGGAAGCCGAGGCAGCGTCGGCTCATCAATAGTAGCATTTATGTCCGGAATAACCGAGGTCAATTCGCTCCCGCCGCACTACCGCTGCCCCAAGTGCAAGAATACCGAATTTATCCTTGACGGGTCGTTCGGCTGCGGGGCAGATATGCCGGATAAGATATGCCCCGTGTGCGGCGAAAAATACGATAAGGACGGCTTTGATATCCCGTTCGAGACCTTCCTCGGCTTCGGGGGAGATAAGGTGCCTGATATCGACCTTAACTTCTCCGGCGAGTACCAGGCGAACGCGCACAGATATACCACCGAGCTTTTCGGGCCGGATCACGTTTTCAGAGCGGGCACTATAGGCACGGTCGCCGAGAAGACCGCCTTCGGCTACGTTAAGAAATACCTTGAAAAGACGGGTAAGACGAAATCGGCGGCGGAGATGAACCGCCTTGCCCTCGGCTGCGTCGGTGTAAAGCGAACGACGGGGCAGCACCCCGGCGGCCTCGTCGTAATCCCGCAGGATATGGAGATAGCCGACTTCTGCCCTGCTCAGCACCCGGCTGACGACGAGGGAACGGATATTATCACCACGCATTTCGAGTATCACTGCATGGAGGATAACCTCCTGAAGCTCGACGAGCTCGGTCACGATGATCCCACGATGATAAAGATGCTCGAGGATATGACCGGGGTAAACGCGAGAAAGATACCGCTCGACGACCCCGAGACGATGGGCATATTCAAATCGGCGGCGCCTCTCGGGCTCACGGACGACGACCCGATAATCGGGAAGACCGGCTCGATAGGCATACCGGAGTTCGGAACGGGCTTTACCCGCCAGATGCTCGTGGACACTAAGCCCGAGCGCTTCGATACGCTCGTCAGGCTTTCCGGCTTTTCCCACGGAACGGACGTTTGGCTTGGAAATGCCAAGGACCTGATCGTGAACGGCATAGCAAGCGTAAACGAGACCGTCGGCTGCCGCGACGATATAATGCTCTTCCTTATCTCAAAGGGACTTGACCCGAAGATGAGCTTCAAGATAATGGAGGCCGTCAGAAAGGGCAAGGTCAAGAAGGGCGGATTCCAGGACGGCTGGGTCGACGCGATGAAATCGCACGGCGTTCCGGACTGGTATATCGAAAGCCTTTCAAAGATCGCCTATCTCTTCCCGAAGGCTCACGCCGTGGCCTACGTTATGATGGCGTTCAGAATAGCCTGGTTTAAGGTGCACGAGCCCGCGGCATTCTATTCGGCTTACTTCTACCGAAGGAGCCAGAAGGATTCGTTCGACGCGGAGATAATGACCCAGGGCGACGATATCGTCCTTGCGAAGATAAAAGAGATCCGCGAAAATGAGAACTCTACCGCCAAGGACGACGACCTTTTGACCACGCTTGAGGCCTGCCATGAATTTTATATGCGCGGCTTTTCATTCGAGCCTATTGACCTTTATGAGTCTGATGCGGTAAAATTCAAGATAACCGAAAGGGGACTGAGACCGCCCTTCGTTGCCATCTCCGGCCTCGGAGAGACGGCGGCGCGCGATATCGTGGAGCAGAGAAAGCTACGTGAATTCGTTTCGATCGAGGAATTAGGCGAGTGCTGCCCCAAGGTATCCAAAACGCATATCGAGCAGCTTAAAGCACTCGGCGCGCTTTCCGGGCTTCCGGAGACGAGCCAGATGTCGCTGTTTTAAATAGATCACGTTAAGGGGTGACTAACACAATGAACGAAAAATCCATAGGAAAGGTTTTTGAGGGTTGGGAGACCGACGGAGTGCTGGGTTCCGGCACCTTCGGCACAGTGTATCTCGCGCATACCTCCGTTGAGAATATGCCGGTCTACGGCGCCGTCAAGGTCATAAAGATCCCGCCCAACGACGAGGCTATCTTAAACGCCGAGCGAATGGGGATAAGCCGCGACCTTCTGAAGACCTACTTCGGCAAATTTAAATCCGACCTCAACTGGGAGACCACGATGTACAACACCATCCAATCTCCGAATCTCGTGAGGATGGAGGAGATGAAGACCGAGGATCAACCCGACGCCGGCTGGACAGGCTATCTGAGGACCGGGGTATTTACCCCGATGGAGGTCTATTTTGAGAAGGTACACTCCGGCGCGGAGGACGCGGTAAGGCTCGGAGCGGAGCTGTCGAGCGCGCTTATGGCTCTCGAGGCGAAAAAGCTCGTCCACGGTGATATCAAGCCGGAGAACGTGATGGTCGCGGATAACGGCAGTTTTATGCTCTCCGACTTCGCGATAAAGAGATGCCTTCAAAAGGCGGGCGCCAATCTTTTCGGCTCGATGTCGAAGGATTTCGAGGCGCCGGAGGTCCAGACCGAGGAGAAGAGCTATTCAAATCTTTCGGATATCTACTCTCTCGGCGTCCTTATGAGCTACGTTGCTAACGACTGCGCGCTCACCCTGTCCGGCAAGCCTGAGGAGGTCGAGGGACTCGACCCCAAGCTTGCGGAGATAATAAAGAAGGCCGCCGATCCCGATCCCAAGGCGAGATATCAGTCGGCGGCAGAGCTTAATAAGGCGGTGACCTCACTTGAGCTATACAGAAACCTCAAGCCGCACCGCAGAGCCGTCGCCGCCGCCGCGAGCTTCGAGCTCGTGAAGAAAAACGGAAGCACGATAAGAGGCGTTTCCGCAGACACGCCCGAGACGGACGAAAAGATTAAATTCCCGAATGATCCCCTTGAGGCGAGAAAAAAGAAGAGAATGGGCATCGCGGGAAAAATCATTTCGGTGGTCGTTACCGCTGCCGCCGTCGCCGCCCTCGTATGGTTTGTTGCCGCCGATCCCGCCGGGATAATAAGAGGCACGGGCGGAGAGAGCGTTATAAAAGATTCTGAAACGAAGGAAGACGGAGAAAAGGACGTTACCATAATCGACGATGGAAAGAAGACCGAGGACGAAACGGACAATAAAACCGGAGATCAGACCGGCGAGCAGCAGCCCGATCCCTCTGTTCAGGAGCCTGACGATAATCCTTCGGAAAACCCGGGCGAGGATCCGGGCGAAAATCCGAGCGAAAACCCGGGGGAGGATCCCAACAAGGATCCGTCCGGTGAGGAGCCCGTTCCGGTCGAGCCCGATCCCACAAATCCCGAGCCGATAGACGAGCCTGAGCCCAATCCCGAGCCGGTTTACCTGATGCCGACCGATACGAGGATCATCAAGTATTCCGAGCTTGAGGGCCTTGACAAAAAGCAGGCGCTTCTCGTTCTGAACGAGATCTACGCCCGCCACGGAAGAGCCTTTAAGACCGACTGGATAAGAGAATACTTCGAGAGCCAGAGCTGGTATAAGGCAACGAACAAGTCCGACGCAAAGATAAACGCCGAGCTTTCAAAGATTGAGAACGCGAATATCAAGACGATAAATCAGTATTTGAAGGATAAAGGCTACAGATAAGGAGAAAAAGATATGTACGCTGATATGATCGATTCCATAGGATTTCTTCGCGAAATTGACCCGGCTCTCTCCGAGGCGATGGGGCGCGAGCTTCGCCGCCAGAGAGAGAATATCGAGCTGATCGCGAGCGAGAATATAGTTTCCCCGGCCGTTATGGCAGCGATGGGCAGCATTCTCACGAATAAGTATGCCGAGGGATATCCCGGACACAGGTATTACGGCGGCTGCAGCTACGTTGACGAGGTAGAGAGCCTCGCCATCGAGCGCGCCTGCGAGCTCTTCGGCGCGAAGTACGCGAACGTACAGCCCCATTCGGGAGCCCAGGCAAATCTCGCGGCCTATTTTGCCCTGCTCGAGCCGAACGACACCGTTATGGGCATGGACCTCAGCCAGGGCGGCCATCTCACCCACGGTTCGCCCGCGAATATGTCGGGAAAGTACTATAATTTCGTTTCCTACGGAGTGACCGACGACGGATTTATCGACTACGACGCCCTTGCGAAGGCCGTAAAGAAGGTCAAGCCGAAGCTCCTCGTCGCGGGAGCCTCCGCCTATCCGAGAGCCCTTGACTTTGAAAAGCTCGCCGAGATCGCCCACGGCTACGGGGCGATGCTCATGGTAGATATGGCGCATATCGCCGGACTCGTCGCCGGCGGCGCTCACGAAAGCCCGATACCCTATGCCGACGTAGTTACGACCACCACCCACAAGACCCTTCGCGGCCCCCGCGGCGGTATGATACTTACGAACAACGGCTATATCGCTAAGAGGATAAACTCGGCGATATTCCCCGGCACCCAGGGCGGCCCGCTTGAGCACGTCATCGCCGGTAAGGCCGTCTGCTTTGCCGAGGCGCTGAAGCCCGAGTTCAAGACTTACGCGCACAATATCGTTCAAAACGCCAAGACCATGTCCGAAAGGCTTATGGAGCGCGGCGTAAAGCTCGTTTCCGGCGGAACGGATAACCACCTTATGCTCGTAGACCTCAGAGAGAGCGAGGTCACCGGCAAGGAGCTTGAGCGCAGGCTCGACGACGTGCATATCACGGCAAATAAGAACACCGTGCCCGGCGAGAAGCGCTCCGCCTTCGTAACGAGCGGACTCAGGCTCGGAACTCCCGCCGTCACCACGAGGGGAATGGGCGTTTCCGAAATGGCTGAGATTGCGGACTGCATAGCTGACGCCGTGCTTGACTACGAGGCTAAGAGAGACGATATAGAGAAGAGAGTACTGAGCCTTACGGCAAGATTCCCGCTTTACGAATAAGCGCAAAAATGCGGCGACTGTCTGAAGTCGCCGCATTTTTTAATATCACCATTCCCACCTTACGGTGTTACTTACGAAGAACATGTATATCGGCGCCACGGCACGGAAATCTTTAATGATCCGTTTGTGGAGCTCGTCGGAGAAGGTCAGCGAGGGGAGAAGCCCCGATTCAAGTGAGAAGTTCCGCTGATCGAGCCAAAGCCGCTTATTCTCCGGCTGAGCCGTATACGGGCTTTTTTTGTACTTTTCGCCGCAGAGCTTGAGCCTTTTCTGCTTCCGGTAAGCCTCATCGGCGGCTATCCATTCGGGATCGTCGGCAAGCACCTTCGCCCGCAGAGCCTTCACAGTGTCGTTCCCGGCCTGATACCAGCCCATGCCCCACTCGACTCCGCCGGGGGAAACGGCGAACCAGTAGCTCGGATAACCCCGGTACTTCTCACGGACGAAGGAGCCCCAGATATATTCGCGGTAAAGCGGGAGATCGGCCTTTTGCATACGAGTGTCGCGCCAGAGACGGGATATTGACTTTCCTACCTGCGGTATGCATATAAATTCCGGGTCTATCTTAAGCATCGCCGGAGTTATGAGCTCAAACAGCTCCGCCATCGGACGAACTATGTGTTCCTCATACTCCGCTTTATGCTCATGGAACCATTCCCGCGAGTCCATTATGTGATTTTCCATCAGGAAAGACAGCGTTTCTTCAGTAAAAGCCATTTTGCGTTCCTCCGTATTTTGTGTATATTATACGTTATTCGCCGGATAAACGCAAGGTATTGACACTAAAATCACGGTGGTATATACTGTCAGAGTAATATGCGATTATAGGAGTGATTTTTATGTACGACGTTTTTATTTCCGCTATGCCGATCTGCGTGTGGGTGCTTGCCGCCCTGAACCTTCTTCTGACTGTGCTTCTCTTTAAGTCTTACGGGAAGAACAAGCATAACAAGCTTCCCTTCCTTATGGGCCTCGTCACATTTGGTCTCTTCTATGATGCGCTTATAATCGCCCTCGGAACGGTAGTGAAGGAGGGCGGACTTCTGAAAGCCCTTAGCCAGGTCCGCTTTGCGCTCCACGGCTTCTTGATCCCGCTTATTATACCCATCTCCGCTATGGCTATGAGGCTCAAGCCCAAAATGCTCAAAACCGTCTGGCTCGTAACCCTTATACTTATGCTCGTCGGCCTCGTCTCCGGCTTCTGCGTAAATACCGAGGCGAGAACGATCGGGGGAGTTACCCGCTATGCGTCCTCTGCCGCAACCCCGGGCTGGGCTGACGGAGTTCAGAACGCCCTGAGCTACGTGACCGTGTTCCTCATCATAATTGCCGGTGCGATCGTATTCTTTAAGGAAAAGAATCCCCATTTCTTCCTTGCGGGCTTCTTTATGCTTGCCTTTACTCTCCTCGGCATTTTCCTCGGAAAGAGCCCGGACGGGGACAAGGCGAAGAGCCTTATGTTCTTTATCAGTATGTTCGGCGAGGTGCTGATGGCGGCCTTCTTCTTCCTCTTCCACAAAAAGCGCGCGAAGGACGACAGAAGGATAAACGAGAAATAATTCGACGATATCGGCCCGAAAATAATGCTTGAAATATCCGCGGCTCTGTGATATACTCTCAGAGTACGCGGATATAGTTCATCGGTAGAACGACGGCTTCCCAAGCCGTAGAGGTGGGTTCGATTCCCATTATCCGCTCCATTTTTAGCCGCTTCCGTCCTTCGACGGGAGCGGTTTTTTGCGCTTTCTAAAATTGACTTTCGCGCGCCGTTATGATAAAATATTAAATTAGCTTAATATGGCTTAGTATATTATTCGGGAGAAACGATATGTGGGTTTCTGATAAGTGGACCGATTACGAGCTTTTGGACACGTCGTCGGGCGAGAGGCTCGAGAGGTGGGGGGACAGGATAATGGTGCGTCCGGATCCTCAGGTCATTTGGGATACGCCCAAGCGCGACAGAAGATGGAATACAGCCGACGCCAAGTATTCGCGCTCGTCGACAGGCGGCGGAAGCTGGGAAAAGAAGGCTCTGCCCGAATCGTGGCAGATAAAATACGGCGATTTAGTTTTTAACATAAAGCCGATGAATTTTAAGCATACTGGGATTTTCCCTGAGCAGGCGGCAAACTGGGACTGGGCTATGGAGATAATAAAGAGCGCCGGAAGACCGATAAAGGTCCTCAATCTCTTTGCCTACACCGGCGCCTCAACTGCGGCTATGCTCTCAGCGGGAGCCGAGGTATGCCACGTAGACGCGGCAAAGGGTATGGTCGCCTGGGCGAAGGAGAACGCCGCATCCTCGGGCGTTTCCGATAAGCCAGTAAGATGGATAATAGACGACTGCGCCAAATTCGTTCAGCGGGAGATCCGCCGCGAGCATAAGTACGACGCCATAGTTATGGACCCGCCGAGCTACGGGCGGGGCCCCTCAGGCGAGGTGTGGAAGCTTGAAAACGACCTAATGCCCTTCGTTCGCCTTTGCGCCGGAGTGCTTTCAGACGATCCGCTTTTCGTCCTGATAAATTCATATACCACCGGGCTTTCGCCCTCTACTATATCCTACGTAGCGGAGTCCGTCTTTTCACCTAAATTCGGGGGTAAGGCGAGAGCCGACGAGCTCGGCCTGCCCGTAAGTAGCACTGGGCTCTGCCTGCCGTGCGGAGCCGCATGCCGGATGGAGTTCTGATAATTTCTTGCCGATTGGATCTTATAACAGATGACAGAATTTGCGATAAAAACTGAAGACCTAACGTATTTTTACCCGCCCGACGAGGGCGAAGCGCCGAAAAACGCGCTTGAGAGCGTTACCGTTGGCGTGGAAGCTGGGAAATTTACGGTTATTCTCGGGCATAACGGAAGCGGCAAGTCCACGCTCGCAAGGCATATGAACGCGCTTTTACTGCCCAAGGGCGGAAAGGTTTACGCCTTCGGTATGGACACGGCCGACGAGAAGCTTACGCTGGATATCAGGCGCAAGGTCGGTATGGTGTTCCAAAATCCCGATAACCAGATAGTTTCAAACGTGGTCGAGGAGGACGTCGCCTTCGCTCCGGAAAACCTCGGCATCCCCACTGAGGAGATAAGGATTCGTGTCGATGAAGCGCTTAAGACCGTGGGAATGTACGACTTCCGGGAGCACGCGCCCCATCTTTTATCCGGTGGACAGAAGCAGCGCGTGGCGATTGCCGGAGTTCTGGCAATGCGCCCCAACTGCGTCGTTTTCGACGAGTCCACAGCCATGCTCGACCCCAGAGGCCGACGCGACGTTATGGATATCATCAGGAGACTGCGCGCTGAGGGCGTCACCGTCATACTTATAACGCACCACATGGAAGAGGCAGTTGAGGCGGATAACGTAATAGTGATGGACGGCGGAAGAATAGCCCTTCAGGGCACGCCGAGGGAGATTTTCAAAAAAACGGACGAGATCCGCGCCCTCGGGCTCGCTCTGCCGGATACGGTGAAGCTTATAAACCGGCTGAACGCAAGCGGGTTTTCGCTGAACGATGAGGCGATAACCGTTTCCGAGTGCGCCGGGGAGCTTCTGAAAACCGTCTCCGGGGCTCATATCACAGCCCCCGTTCCTGCGGAAACGAAAACAGTTTCCGAGCCTGTCTTATCAGTCAAAGAGCTTACTCACGTTTATTCAAAGGGCACGCCCTTTGAGCTTACCGCTCTTAAGAATATTAACGTCGATATATACCCGGGCGAAGTAGCAGCCATCATAGGCCACACGGGCAGCGGAAAATCGACCCTGATCCAGCACCTGAACGGGCTCATAAAGCCATCGCAGGGCAAGATAATCCTGGAGGGTAAGGATATAAACTCCTCAAAGGAAAATCTTAAAGCCGCCAGAAGCAAGGTCGGCCTCGTGTTCCAGTACCCCGAGTATCAGCTCTTTGAGGAAACGGTTTACAAGGATATCGCCTTCGGTCCGAAAAATCAGGGGCTCTCCGAAGAGGAGATAGACGAGCGGGTGAAAATGGCCGCAGGCTTTGTCGGGATAGGCGAGGAGCTTTTTGAGGCTTCGCCCTTCGAGCTCTCAGGCGGACAGAAGAGGAGAATTGCCATAGCCGGAGTTATTGCGATGCGGCCGGAGATACTCGTTTTAGATGAACCGATGGCGGGACTTGACCCGGCTGGCAGGGAGGAGATAATGGATAATCTCCTCGCGTACCACAGGAAGACGGGAGCCTCGCTCGTGATCGTCACCCACAGTATGGACGACGCCGCGAAGTATGCGGACAGGATGATAGTCCTCTCCGGCGGAGAGGTGGCCCTTGAGGGATGCCCCTCGGCGGTGTTTTCACAGGATGAGCTTCTTGAGAGCATCGGCCTTTCCGTTCCGACAGCCTCGCTTATTGCGCGAAGCCTGCGCGAGGGCGGGGCGGAGATAGAGGGAACGGTCTATACGGTAGACGCGCTCGCCGAAGCTCTCACTGCATGGAAGGGCGGTGTCGCCGGTGCTTAAGGATATCACGCTCGGGCAGTATTTTCCGGGCAACACGCCGATCCACAGGCTCGACCCGAGAACTAAGATACTTTTAGTCGTTATATACATCGTCGCCCTTTTCGTGGCGTCAGGCTGGATATGCTACGGAATAGTGTTCCTCGCCCTGTGCTGCGCCGTAATTATCTCAAAAATAAGGCTTAAGTCGCTGTTCAAGGGACTGAGACCGCTTATCGTTATCATCATAATAACGGCGGTACTGAACATATTCTACACTCCGGGTGAAACGGTGCTTATAAAATTCTGGATAATCAGCAAGGATAGTCCTTCTCGTTCTCGGGAGCCTTATGCTGACCTACACCACCTCGCCGATAATGCTGACAGACGGACTTGAGGGGCTGTTGAAGCCCTTGAAGCTCATACACGTTCCCGTGCACGAGCTCAGTATGATGATGTCCATCGCGCTTCGCTTTATCCCGACGCTGATCGAGGAGACGCAGAAGATAATGAACGCGCAGAAGTCGCGCGGCGCCCAGTTCGATACCGGCGGCATAATCGCCAAGGCGAAGGCCATGCTGCCGATCCTCGTTCCGCTCTTCATTTCGAGCTTCCGCCGGGCAGACGAGCTTGCAACGGCAATGGAGGCGCGCTGCTATCACGGCGGCGAGGGCAGAACGAAGCTTAAGGTACTTAAAATGAAAGCGGGCGATTTCATCGCGCTCGGGATAGGGCTTATCCTTCTCGGATCGGTGATAACGCTCAAAAGCCTCGGAATTTGATCGGGAGATACTATGCGAAATATTGCGCTGAAGCTCAGCTACGACGGAACTGAATACCACGGCTGGCAGGTGCAGAAGACGGAGCGCACCGTTGCCGGAACTATGGAGGACGCGCTTTCAAAGCTGACGGGCGAGAGGGTAAAGCTCACGGGCTGCGGCAGGACTGACGCCGGAGTGCACGCCCTAAGCTACTGCGCGAACTTCAAAAGCGAAACGGGGATACCCTGCGATCGCCTTCCTTATGCCATAAACTCACTTCTGCCGGACGATATCTCCGTCAGCGCCGCAGTAGACGCGCCGGAGGATTTCAACGCGATCCTCTCGTGCATACAGAAGGAATACACGTATAAGCTTATTCCGGGGAAGATACGCGACCCGTTTATGAAAAACAGGGCGTATTTTTACCCGATGAGGCTCGATATCCCGGTGATGAAAAAGGCCGCATCCATGTTCGTTGGAACTCACGATTTTGCCGCCGTCCGATCGGTGGGCACGGAGACGAAAACGACGGTGAGGACGGTCAAATGGTGCGAGATAGAGGAAAATGGGAGAACGGTGGAGCTTCGCGTCTGCGCCGACGGTTTCCTCTACAATATGGTGCGGGCTATCATGGGCACCGTGCTGTACTGCTCGGAAGGAAAGATAGACCCTGAAGATATCCACCGCCTTTTGGAAGCGGGAGATCGGAGAATGACCGGCCCGACAGTGCCGCCTCAGGGGCTGTATCTTACCCGGATATGGTACGACGGCAAAGTCGGGGAAATGATGAAGAATTAACAGTTTATTATCTTTTTTAGTTTAGATAAATGCTATACTATCCGCAGGACGGATGTGAATACTCATATGGAAGAGAGAAAGAAAAAGAGAAGATCGAGAAAACGGCTTTTGCTTCTTATCCTTGCCGCCGTCGCCCTTATTGCCCTCGCCGTGATACTGATAGTAAACGGGGGCATAGGCGGTACGCTGAAGGCACTGAGAGGCGCCCCGGCTGAGAATTATTACTACGAGCATCCCGGCACCTCGGCGTATGCCGCCGTAGGACGCGGCTTTGCCGTTCTGAACTCAACGGAGCTCAACGTATGGAACGAGCAGGGGGATAAGACCTATTCCGCCATACTCAGCTTTAAAAGGCCGGAGATATCGACCGGCGGGGATTACGCCGCCGCGTGGGATCTGCGTGGGACTGACGTTTACGCGATAACCGAAAACGGGCTTACCTATAAGGCGTCCGCCGAGGGTCGGATAATAAACGTCTCCATAAACTCGAAGGGCTATCTTGCCCTCTGCGCCGAGGAGACTGGCTACGGCGGCACGGTTACGGTTTATAACCCCAACGGACGCGCTCTGTACAAGGTCTACTCAGGCTCGAAATACGTCTACGCCGCGAGGGTGAACGGATCGACCGACGTCGCGGTTCTGACGTTCGGAGACGGCGAGAGCGAGCTTAAGCTCTACAAGGTGACGGAGGAGGAGCCGAAGGCGGCCTACGCCTGCCCTGAGCTTATACTTGACCTTGCGGCAAACGATTCGGGCTACGTCGCCGTTTCCGATGAGAAGGTCATATTCCTTGACAAGAGCCTGAAGGTTCGCGCTGAGTACAGCTATCAAGGAAGGCACCTGATAAACTACTCGATAAAGAAGGATATAACCGCTGTGGTGACCGGCGAATACCGCGTGGGAGGAAGTCACGAGATAGTGACGCTTGAGAACGACGGTTCGGTGATCGCCCGAATGGAGACGGATGAGGATATAACCTGGTTTGAGATGGGCGATAGAGCGGCGGCCGTTTTGAGCCCGGGAAAGATCGAAATTTTTTCATACAGGCTCGAGCCGAAGGAGAGCTTCGCCCCGCCTGCGGGAACGGAGATCGTTACTTTCAGGGACGATGAGAATCTTTTAGCCGTCGGGCCATACTCAACAGAGCTTATCGAGCTCGGCAAGTGAACGCAAGCTTTGAAAACGTAAAGGAGGACTTATTATGGTCAGCATAATTATGGACGTTTTGCTCGTCGGAATCATCGTGCTCGCGGCCTACAGGGGCTTCAGAAAGGGCATAATAGCAAGCGTGATCGGATTAGTCTCGCTCGTTGTGGCAATTTACGGGGCAAATCTGCTCGCAGTTACGTTCTCGGGCGAATTTGTCGGGGTGCTCGAGCCCTTCGTATCCGGAATTGTCGACAGCACCGAGGCGAAAATACTGAGCTACGGAAGCGGCTCAGAGGCGGAAGAGAGCGGTTACGTTCCTGCAGAGCCCGTAAACTCCGAAGACGCCAAGAGCGCATATAAGGTCTCCTACTCAGTTTTGAAGGAGCTCGGGCTTGACGACAAGATCGCGGACAGCATAGCGACGGAGGTCACCAAGGTCACAGATTCGGTGAGCTCAAGGATGAACTCATCACTAACGCAGAAGATATGCGAGAAGCTGAGCTTCCTTGCGTTATTCGTAATAGCCTTCGCGCTGATAATGATAATCTTTGCCGCTATCGGAAATATGCTCGACCTTGTATTCGGACTGCCGGGGCTTGAAAACCTCAACCACATTCTCGGCGGTATCCTCGGCGCAGCAAAGGGCATAGCCATCGTAGTCGTCATATGCTGCGTATGCCGCTACCTCGGTATTCTGATAGGCGCGGAGATAGTTGAAAACACCTGGATAATGAAGAGACTGATGGAGAATAACTTTATTGCTAATATTCTTGGCATTTGATCAGCGTTTACCCTAAGGTAGGAAAGGAGATACAATGCAGCCTGTAATGTGCTCCCGCTGCAAGCAAAACGTGGCGGTGATATTTATTACGAAGATTGAAAACGGGGCTCAGACTCAGGAGGGGCTCTGCCTTAAGTGCGCCCGCGAGCTGAATATCAAGCCCGTTCAGGATATAATGAACCGTATGGGCATCAGCGAGGAAAACCTCGAGGAGATGAGCCAGGAGATGATGAACGCCTTCGGCGGCGCGGAGGAGCTTCCGGACGCGGGAGGGGACGACGAGGAGGACGGCAAAAAGCCGCAGAAGCACAAGTTCCTTGACGCTTACTGCATCTCCCTGACCGCCAAGGCGCGCGAGGGCAGGCTCGACCGTATGATAGGGCGCGACGAGGAGATGGAGCGGGTAATTCAGATACTGAACCGCCGCCAGAAGAACAACCCCTGCCTTATCGGCGAGCCCGGCGTCGGCAAAACGGCGATAGCCGAGGGACTTGCTCAGCGCATAGTCTCGGGCGACGTTCCCTATAAGCTCAGGGATAAGGAGATATATCTTTTAGATCTCACCGCCCTCGTGGCGGGCACCCAGTTCAGGGGCCAGTTTGAGAGCCGTATGAAGGGGCTTATAGAGGAAATCAAAAAGATAGGGAATATCATCCTCGTCATCGACGAGGTACACACCCTCGTCGGCGCGGGCGACGCGGAGGGCAGTATGAACGCGGCGAATATCCTAAAGCCGGCGCTGTCAAGGGGCGAGATACAGGTCATTGGAGCCACCACCTTCGCCGAGTACAGGAAGCATATTGAAAAGGACTCCGCCCTTGAGCGCCGTTTCCAGCCCGTCACCGTAAGCGAGCCAAGCATAGAGGACAGCATAGCGATAATCAAGGGCATCGCGAAGTATTATGAGGATTACCACGGAGTGGAGATCTCAGACGAGATGTGCCGCGCCGCCGTAAGACTGAGCGAGAGGTATATAACCGACCGCTTCCTGCCCGATAAGGCGATAGACCTGCTGGACGAGGCCTGCTCGGACGTTAATCTTAAGAACAAGTCCCTCGAGCGCGTTACGGAGATAGATAAAGAGATAGCCGATATCCAGAAGGAGAGAGAACTATTACTATCCGGGGATAAGGCTCAGAGCGAGGAGGACTACCAGCGCCTTGCCGCCCTTCGCGGGCGCGAGATGCAGATAACGGGCGAGCGGGATAAGCTCAATTCTGAGGGCAGGCCGAAGCTTTCAATGGAGAATCTCGCCAGGATAATCGAGCTTTGGACGAAGATACCCGCCGCGTCTATCAAGGAGGATGAGCACGAGAGGCTTGCCGGGCTCTCCGAGAGACTCAAAAAACACATCGTCGGTCAGGACGAGGCTGTAGAGGCCGTCACCGCCGCGATAAAGCGCAACAGGATGGGTATCTCGCCCAAACATAAGCCGGTGTCCTTCATCTTCGTCGGCTCAACCGGAGTCGGCAAGACGGAGCTTGTAAAGCGCCTTGCCGAGGATATGTTCTCCACTCCGGACAGCCTTATCAGGATAGATATGTCCGAATATATGGAAAAGCACGCGGTCAGCCGCCTCGTGGGCTCGCCTCCCGGCTACGTCGGCTACGACGAGGCGGGACAGCTCACCGAGAAAATTAGACGCAAGCCCTATTCTGTCGTTCTCTTCGACGAGATAGAGAAGGCGCACCCGGACGTTATGAATATTCTGCTCCAGATCCTTGACGACGGCAGGATAACGGACGCCCACGGCAGAACGGTGAACTTCGAGAACACGATAATCATAATGACGACGAACGCGGGCAGCGAGCTCAAGGGCGTTGGCACAGTAGGCTTCGGCGGAACTGCGAGTGACCTCGGAAAGGAAAAGGCGCTCAAGTCGCTGAGAGATTTCCTCAGGCCGGAGTTTATCAACCGTGTTGACGAGATAGTGTACTTCAACAAGCTGAGCGAGGAGAACTTCAAGTCCATCGCGGCCCTTATGCTCACCGAGCTGAAAGACGGGCTTTCCGATAAGGGACTCGAGCTTACCTGGGACGACAGCGTTATCGAATACCTTGTCAAAAAGTCTTACTCCGCGGAATTCGGGGCGAGAAATCTCCGCCGCACGATACAGAAGGACATCGA
This sequence comes from uncultured Eubacteriales bacterium, assembly GCA_900317385.1. Lineage (GTDB taxonomy): Bacteria > Bacillota > Clostridia > Oscillospirales > Oscillospiraceae > RUG626. The sequence continues at coordinate 751 of ONGN01000036.1, read as the reverse complement.
GGATAAGATAGCCTCCGAGCTGATAGACAACTACGCGAGCGCCCCGTCGAGAGTCGGCGTCAGCGTGATAAACGGAGAGATCAGGGTCATAGCGGTCTGATTCACTAAGGAGAGAAATATGCCTGAGCTTAAGAAAAACGAGATATTTGACGTAACCTGCGAGGGCTATACCTCCGAAGGGATGGGCGTTGCAAGAATTGATGGGAGGGCCGTGTTCGTACGCGGCCTTCTTTTTGGAGAACGCGCCGAGATCCGCATACTTAAGGCGACGAAGACGGCGGTTTACGCGAAGGTGGAAGCTATTATCACGCCCTCGGAGTGCCGTCAAACTCCCGACTGCCCCGTTCCCGACTGCCCCGTGTTTTGGCAGTGCGGTGGCTGTATGCTCCACCATATGAGCTACGATGAGGAGCTGCGCCTGAAGAAAAAACGGGTGGAGGACGCCGTAAAGCGTATAGGCGGCATTGACCTTCCCGCCGAGGAGATCATCGGCGCGGACAGCACCGAAGGCTATCGAAACAAAACAATATATACCGTGGGCAGAATAGGCGACAGGGCCGTTACCGGCTTTTACCGCGAGCGCAGCCATGATCTAATTGCCGCGCCGGACTGCGCGATCGAGTCGGACTACTCAAGGCGTGCAGCCGCCGCCGTAAGACGGGCGATGGACGGATACTTTATCCCCGAGTTTGACCCCGAAACGGGCAGGGGACTGCGCCGCCTTATGTGCCGTTTCGGCTTTTCGTCGGGC
>ONGN01000039.1 GCA_900317385.1 uncultured Eubacteriales bacterium | reverse complement strand
GGCCCGTCGATAAAGTCGAAGGGCTCAAGCCCGAAAATCCCGATTATCGTGGAGATAAGGCTGTGCGTCTGGCTCTGATCCGACTCTTTGAAAAGGAGCATAAAGACGAGGCCGACGGCGAGGGTGTTAGTAACGTAGGGCAGGAAATAGACCGTCTGGAAAAGGTTCTTGACCTTCTTGACCGAGCTCAGGGCAAGCGAGATCAGCAGGGCGAAGCCCGTTGAGAGCGGAACGGTGACGATAACGAGGATAAAGGTGTTCTTCACCGCCTGTAAAAACGAGGCGTCGTGCAGAACGTAGGAGTAGTTGTAGGCGCCTACTCCGGTATAGGTCTGGGATACGAACTGGTAATTCTCCTGAAACGAGTAGACGAAAACGTCGATCAGGGGATATACCATAAAAACGCCCAGAAAGAGTATGGCGGGCAGCAGGTAGAGCCAGCCCTTCATATTATTTTTCATAGCGCCACCTCAATCCGAAAAGGGGATGCGCTCTTCCGTATCCTTGGAGAAAAGATGCGTTTTAAAGGGCTTGAGCGAGAAGGAAACGGTCTTTTCCGAGCCGTCCGGCCTCTCCTCGGAGGGGATTATGGAGCGGATGTTCCCGGTAACGCAGCCCGCATGCGTGGAGACTACGCTGGTATCGCGGCCCATGACCTCGACCCGCTCGAGCTCTGCCTTGAAGGCGCCGCCCTCGTCGAGAGCAAAGCCCTCCGGCCTTATGCCGACCCAGACTGCCCCGTCGGGCGCGCCGGTAACGGAGAGCACGTCCTCTCCGCCGATGAAGAGGCGGCCGCCCTTAACCTCGCCCTCGAATACGTTGATAGCGGGCGTTCCGAGGAACTTGGCGACGAAGAGATTGGCTGGCAGGTCGTATACGTCCTGCGGCTTACCTATCTGCTGCAGAACTCCGTCCTTCATGACCACGATGAGGTCGGAGATGCTCATGGCCTCCTCCTGATCGTGGGTGACGAATATAGTCGTTATACCCGTCTCGTTCTGTATGCGGCGGATCTCCTCACGGGTCTGGAGGCGGAGGCGGGCGTCGAGGTTCGACAGCGGCTCGTCGAGCAGAAGAACGCTCGGCATTTTTACGAGGGCGCGGGCGATGGCGACGCGCTGCTGCTGGCCGCCGGAGAGCTCTGAGGGCTTGCGCTCCATAAGAGAGTCGATCTGAACGAGCTTCGCAGCCTCGAGAGCCTTCGCTTCCATAACGTCCTTCGACAGCTTCTTGTCGCCCTTGAGGTTCTGGAGCGGGAAGAGAATGTTCTGCCGCACGGTGAGATGCGGATAGAGGGCGTAATTCTGGAAAACGAGGCCGACGCCCCTGTTTTCCGGCGGCAGGTCGGTAACGTCCGTATCGCCGAAGAAGACCCTGCCCGAGGTCGGCTTTTCAAGGCCCGAAATCAGGTTCAGCGTCGTGCTCTTTCCGCAGCCGGAAGGGCCTAATAGGCCGATAAGCTTCCCGTCCGGTATCTCAAAGTCGAAATCGTTGACGGCGATGACGTCCGGCAGTTTCTTATTTCTGTTCGGAAAGCGCTTCGTAAGGTTTTTGAGAACAACTTTCATCTTCCATCCCCCCAAAATATTAAAGGCGCCCGTGAAGCCGCCCCGGCCGGATAACCGACAGAGGCATTTTCACGTGCGCCCGCAAAACGGCTTTTACACGTTGATTATACAAAAAACGGCTGATAAAGTCAACGGTTCTCGCTTAGGAAAGCTTTGAGTTCACCATGGCCTGCACCTTGGTGGAAAGGCCGTAGAGGTTTATGAAGCCCTGAGCGTCCTTCTGATCGTAGTCTGACGCGCCGAAGGTGGCTATATCCTCGGAGTAGAGGGAGTAGGGGCTCCAAACGCCGGCGTTTATCATATTGCCCTTGTAGAGCTTGAGCCGCACCGTGCCGGTAACGTGCTCCTGGGTCTTGTCCACAAAGGCGGAAAGCGCCTCGCGCAGGGGGGAGAACCACTTGCCGTTGTAGACGAGCTCGCCGAAGGTTATCGAGAGCTTCGCCTTCTCGTGCATGGTGTCCTTGTCGAGGGTAAGGGTCTCGAGAACGGAATGCGCCTTATAGAGAATGGCGCCGCCCGGCGTCTCGTATACTCCGCGGCACTTCATGCCGACGAGCCTGTTCTCAACGATGTCGAGAAGACCGATGCCGTTCTTGCCGCCGACCTCGTTCAGCTTCAGGATTATCTCCTTCGCGCTCATTGCTTCGCCGTCGAGAGCTACGGGAACGCCCTTCTCAAAGTCGAGGGTTACGTAGGTGGGGGCGTCGGGCGCCATGATCGGGGAGACGCCCATCTCAAGGAAGCCTTCCTTCTCGTACTGCGGCTCGTTGCCCGTGTCCTCAAGGTCAAGGCCCTCGTGGGAGAGATGCCAGAGGTTCTTATCCTTTGAATAGTTCGTCTCGCGGTTTATCTTGAGGGGGACGTTATGCGCCTCGGCGTAGTCGATCTCCTCGTCGCGGCTTTTTATGTTCCACTCGCGCCAGGGGGCGATGATGGGCATATCGGGGGCAAAATGCTTTATCGCAAGCTCGAAGCGGACCTGATCGTTGCCCTTTCCGGTGCAGCCATGGCAGATGGCGTCCGCGCCCTCCTTGAGAGCTATCTCAACGAGACCCTTCGCTATGCAGGGACGGGCCGTGCTCGTGCCGAGCAGATACTCCTCGTAAAGAGCTCCGGCCTTCATCGTCGGGATAACGTAGTTATCAACGTAGTCCTCGGTGAGGTCGAGAACGTAGAGCTTCGAGGCTCCGGTCTTAAGCGCCTTCTCCTCAAGCCCCTCGAGCTCGTCCGCCTGACCGACGTTGCCGGAAACGGCGATGATCTCGGGATCGTTGTAATTCTCCTTGAGCCAGGGGATGATTATTGAGGTGTCAAGCCCGCCCGAATAGGCGAGAACGATTTTCTTTATATTCGCTTTATCCATTTTTCTTCCTCCAAGTTTTTCTTGTTGTGCCAATTCTATGCCATAAACCCGATAATGTCAAGGGATTTTTCATAATTATTCATAATTTGTGAATATACTCGAATATCGCCCTGCATATTAACGCATTTGTTGGATATTTTGAATAGTGTGCTTACATAACGACGTCGCCGAACTCCATTATAAGCGTTCTGTAGCCGCCGCTTATAAGCTCGGCGGAAACGGGGACGAGGGTTTCCGCGTCGAAGTTTGATACGAGGGCGACGGACTCGGATATGAAGTACTCGCAAATCAAAAGCCCGCTTTCGACCCGCGCCGAGGTAAGAAGCCCGCCAGCCCAGGCATCGACCGCGAGGGGCAGAGCCTCGGCGGGGGAGAGCCCGTCGTCCGTGAGAGCCCCGGTGTAGACCTCCGCCCCGTTATACTCGAGCGTAAGCCCGTCTTCACCGACCCGCGCCGAAATGCCAGCCACGCTCTCCGGGGCGAGGATAGTGACAGTCGCGCCGCCCTCCGTCTTCTCGTATGAGAGCTCAAAATCGTACACACGCTCCCCGTAGTCTGCCCGAACTGCCGCCGTCAGCTTAAGCGATTGCGCCTCGGCAAAGTCCGAGCGGAAGCGGGAGGCGAGCTCCCCGGCGTCCGGCGAGCGCGAGCAGGCTGATAAGACGAGAATAACTGAGAAAATGAGAGCGAAAAAGGGCTTTTTCAAAAGATCACCTCATGGCAAAGGGCAGATACCCCAAAATATCGGAAGGGGTCATAGCGTATTCGCCCAGTGCCTCTGCGGCGAGAGCGCCCGCCTTACCGTGAAGGTAAACGGCGGCGGGTACTGCCGACTTCAGGTCGCGAAGCTGAGGCACGAGCCCGGCGATCATCCCGGCGAGCACGTCGCCCGAGCCGCCCTTCGCCATCCCGGGGTTCCCCGTGGTGTTCAAAAAGCAGTCCCCGTCCGGGAAAGCCGTAACCGTCCCGCGCCCCTTCAGAACGAGAATTGCGCCGTGCTTTTGCGCAAAGCGCCTCGCCGCCTCGACTCTGCCGCCCTCAAGGCTGCCGCCGAGCCGCAGAAATTCCCCCTCGTGCGGGGTGAGAACGATATCGCTTTTCGCCCTTTCCAATATAACTATATTCCGCGCGACTGCGGTTATGCCGTCCGCGTCTATAACGAGGGGGCAGGAGGCGTTCTCGATGACCGAATATACTATATTAAACGTATCCTCGCTCAGCCCGAGTCCCGGACCAATTAGACAAATGTCAGAGTTTTTAAGTTTGTCTAAGATTTTGGGCAGAGCGTCCTTTGAAAGCCGCCCCTCGGAGTCGGACGGAAGGGGGAAGACCATGGCCTCGTCGTTTTTTACAGCCTCGATGGCGTGTATATCGCGGGGCACGCCCAGGAAGACGAGACCGGCCCCGGCGCGAACCGCCCCGCGCGCGGCAAACGATGGCGCGCCCGTGTAGCAGGAGCTTCCCGCAATTATCAGCACCCGCCCGAAATCGCCCTTGTGCGCGTCCCGAGGGCGAACGGGCAGAGTGACGGAAGAAACGGTGAAAGTATTGGACATAAAAGCACCTCATAAACCTTATGGCGGGGCAGAGCCCCGCCATAATTATACATTTAATATATACCTTATCTTCTCTCAGCGCCGAGCTTTTCTCTGAGCGCCGTGAGCACGTTCGTCATTACCTCGTCCGCGTGGTCGTCGGTAAGGGTGCCCTCGTCGCTTCTCAGCGTCATTGAATACGCTGTGGAGCGTTTGCCGGGCAGTATGCCGGGTCCCTCGTAAACGTCGAAGAGGCGGACGTCGCGCAGAAGCTCGCCGCCGGAAACGCGGATCGTCTTCTCGATCTCGCCCACGGTGATATCCCTGTCGGCGACGACGGCGATATCGCGGGTGACGGCGGGGAAGCGGGGCAGAGCCTTATAGGTCGGCTCGGCGCCCTGATTTTCGATGAGAGCGTCAAGGCTGAGCTCGGCAGCGTAGAGCTCGAGGTCGGAGCCGTAGTTCTTCTGAACGGTGGGATGCACCTGACCGAAGACGCCGAGCGTCTTTCCGCTCACGCTGACGGAGGCGCAGCGGCCGGGGTGGTATGAGGGGTTATCCCTGACGGCGGCGTACTCCGCGCCCTCGATGCGCATAGCCTCGAGTATGGATTCGACAGCGCCCTTGAGCTTGTAGAAGTCCATGCCTCCGCCGTAAGCTCCGAGCGAGAGTATCTTCGGCTCGCGGGCGTAGCGCCCGTTTGAATCGTCCACGGGCTTTAGGTAGATCTTCGCGATCTCGTAGAGCCTTACGACGTCGTTTCTGTTTGCGCGGTTGCGGCTCAGAATGTCGAGCATGCTCGGCAGGGCGGAGGTACGCATAACGGAGGTGTCCTCGCCGAGCGGGTTCAGTATCCTGTAGAAATCGCGCAGCGGGCTCTCGGCGGGAACGCAGATCTTATCAAGGCTGGAGGGGGATACGAAGGAGTAGGTTATAATCTCCGAATAACCGTTAGCGCGGCAGACGGCTCCGAGAGCTCTCTCGGAGAGCTGGGCGGGGCTGTAACCGCCGACCGAGGCGGCGCCGCCCTGAAGCGTTATCGGTATGTTGTTGTAGCCGTAGAAGCGGGCGACCTCCTCGGCAATGTCGGAGTAATGCTCAACGTCGCCGCGGAAGGAGGGAACGAGTATATCGTCGCCGTGAAGCTCAAAATCAAGCTTCTCAAGGATGCGGCGCATCTCGCTCTCAGAAACTTCAGTTCCGAGAAGCCCGTTTATCTTCTCTGGCTCAAGCTTGACTACGGTCTGGGCGGGGGGAGCGGGGAAGACGTCGACTACTCCGTCCACGACCTCGCCGCAGCCCAAAAGCTCAACGAGCTCGCAGGCGCGGTTTACGGCGGCCATAGTGTTCATAACGTCGAGCCCCTTCTCAAAGCGTCCGGATGAGTCGGTGCGGGTGCCGAGCGCGTTAGAGGTGCGGCGGACGGAGGGGCCGGAGAAGTTTGCCGCCTCGAAGAGGACGACGCCCGTGTCTCCGATTATCTCGCTGTTCGCTCCGCCCATAACTCCGGCGACGCAGACGGGCTTATTCTCGTCGCAGATGCAGAGCATCGAGGTCGTAAGCGCGTGGGGCTTATCGTCGAGCGTCGTGATGCTCTCGCCCTCGCGGGCGGTGCGGACGACTATCTTCCCGCCCTCAACGCAGGAGAAGTCGAAGGCGTGCATCGGCTGACCGTACTCGAGCATAACGTAATTTGTTATGTCAACTATATTCGATATCGGCCTTACGCCGCTTGCGCGGAGGCGGCGGCGCATCCAGCGGGGGCTGGGGCCGATCTTTACGTTTTTGACCACTCTTGCGGTGTACCTCGGGCAGAGCTCGGGGTTTTCTATCGTAACGCTGACGAAGTCGGCGGCGTTTCCGCCGGAGCCCTTGACGACGGGGGTGTGGAGCTTCAGCTCAGAGCCGAAGGTGGCGGCTGCCTCGCGGGCAAGGCCGATAACGGAGAGGCAGTCGGGCCTGTTGGGCGTTATCTCAAATTCGACCTGGGTATCAAAGGCGCCGATGAGCTCGCGGATATCCATTCCGACCTTCGCGTCCTCCTCGGTGATTATCCAGATCCCGTTCTCTATAGCGTCGGGGAAATCGTGGGTATCAAGTCCGAGCTCGCCGAGGGAGCAGAGCATACCGAGGCTTTCGACCCCGCGCAGCTTGCCCTTCTCGATCTTCTTGCCGCCGGGCAGAAGGCTCTTGTGCTTGGCGACGGGAACGAGGTCGCCCGCATGCACGTTCTGCGCGCCGGTCACGATCTGAACGGTCTCGTCGCCGACGTTCACCTGGCAGACCCAGAGGTGATCCGAGTCGGGGTGGCGCTCTATGGCCTCGACCTTGCCGACGACCACGTTTTTGATCTCGTCGCGCATCGAGGAGAAGGTCTCCACCTTGGAGCCGGAGAGGGTCATAGCCTCCGCAAATTCCTTATCGGTAATATGTCCGACGTCGGTGAACTCACCGAGCCATTCTCTTGAAAGTATCATCTCTCCACCTCCTTAAAACTGCTTGAGGAAACGAACGTCGTTCTCGAAAATAAGGCGCATATCGCTTATGTTGAAGCGGCGCATCGCAAGCCTCTCAAGGCCGAAGCCGAAAGCCCAGCCGGAGTAGACCTCGGGGTCGATGCCGCTCATCTTGAGCACCTTGGGGTGAACCATTCCGGCGCCTAAAAGCTCGATCCAGCCCTCGCCCTTGCATACGCGGCAGCCGACGCCGCCGCACTCGTGGCACTGGACGTCGACCTCGCACGAGGGCTCGGTAAACGGGAAATGATGCGGGCGGAAACGGGTCTTGGTGCCCTTGCCGTAAAGGCCCTCGATAACGGTGTTCAGCGTACCCTTGAGGTCGGCCATCGTTACGCCCTTGTCGATAACGAGGCCCTCGATCTGGTGGAACATCGGGCTGTGCGTCGCGTCCACCTCGTCCTTTCTGAAAACGCGGCCGGGGGCGACTATGCGGATAGGCAGCTCGTGGGTCTCCATGGCGTGTACCTGCATTCCGCTCGTCTGCGTGCGCAGAAGCAGGGTGGAGTCCTCGGTGAAATAGAAGGTGTCGCCCCAGTCGCGGGCGGGGTGACCCTCGTCGGTGTTCAGCCTGTCGAAGTTATATACGCTCTCCTCGATCTCCGGCCCCTCAAGCACCTCGAAGCCCATACCTATAAATATATCCTTCATCTCGTCGAGGGCGATATACATCGGGTGCTTGTGCCCGAGCTCGGGCTTTTCGCCGGGGATGGTCACGTCCAGAGCCTCGGCCTCGAGCTTCGCCTCGAGCGCCAGCCGCTGGGCGGCCTCCTTCGCCTCGGCAAGACTATTCTCGATAGCCGAACGCACCTCGTTCGCGAGAGCGCCCATCTTCGGCCTCTCTTCGGCGGAAAGTCCGCCCATCTGCTTTAATATCGCCGTGAGCTCGCCCTTTTTGCCGAGGTACTTGACCCTCAGCTCCTCGAGCTCCTCCGCTCCCTTAGCCCCGGTAAGCGCCAAAAGCGCCTCCTCGCGTATTTTCTGAAGCTTCTCTCTCATATTATCATCTCCAAAAGAGTAGTGTACATTAAATGAAAATTTCATTTCCCCGCGTAGGGAGCGATGCCCACATCGCTCCGCAAATCCCCGTAGGGAGCGATGCCCACATCGCTCCGCGGTCTAATGAAATCGCACCGAATACGGCGGAGGCATGTGGGCATGCCTCCCTACGGCATGGGGAAATATTCATCCTCAAACCACTTGCCCGGGTTTTTATCTATATAATCCCATTTTATGAGGTAATCGTGTTCGTCTCTGATGATATGATCATAATAATACTTCTGCCAAATTGAATATCCGAGCTTTTTCGTTGTCAATGTCTTAAATGAGCGAACATCTGATGAAATCGGTTTTCCGTTTGACTTTTGAATGATCATATGGACATGATTCGGCATGATAACGTATTTGTCAATTCCCTGAATTGTTTTAATATATGTGTCAACTATTTCCCCTGTAGCCGTTAAAGAAATCAACGAGGAGTGCGGAGACTGAGGTGATATGCTTGATAATATGCATTTTTTGCCCTCAGTGCAAATAGTCAAAAAATATAAACCGTTTTTGGAATAGTCCCATCCATTCAATCGGGGCCATTTGCGTGTAGGCAACGTCATAATAATACCCCACCCCCCCGTAGGGAGCGATGCCCACATCGCTCCGCAAATCCCCGTAGGGAGCGATGCCCACATCGCTCCGCGGTCTAATGAAATCACACCGAATACGGCGGAGGCATGTGGGCATGCCTCCCTACGGCGGCAGGGAGCAATGTCCACACGCCTCCGCTTTGCTTCTTTCTCACACATTTAAATAATATAATCCAAATCGCGTAAATTGGCAAGAGTAAAGTTGCCGATTGCGGGGGCGGTGCGGGGCGATTTTTATACATAATTCGGCAATTTGACCGTTATTTACAAAATGCCCCAAAATCTTTCTGAAAATTAATCAAAAAAAGGCTTGCAAATTGGTGAATAAGTAGTAAAATGGTCGTATGGTTTCAGCGGTGCAAAAAATCGGTAACAAAGATGTAACTTTTTTCGCAAAACCCATTGACAACCGCCGCACCGCTATGCTAAAATGCCGATAACAGGGGATGGTATTCCCTTGCTTCGCGTTTTCTAATGTACACAAGTGAGATTTTCAGTTTGGCCCTGCGGAACATCCACCGGGGCTTGAGAGTCTTCATTATGTATGTGTACGGCGGAGCTGATATCGGAGCCGCCCGATCCGGCATCGTAATCTCCGCCGTACTCCTCCTTTAAATTCGGGGGAGGGCGGGCATTGTCTTCGGTGTACGCGCCGAGAGGCGTTTACATATAAACCAAGTGTAGTAATTTATTTTTATAAGGAGGAAACACTACATGAAGACCCTGAAAAAGACCCTGTGCCTGGTTCTGGCTCTCGTCATGGTAGTTGGCACTCTCGCTTTTGCCGCGTCCGCTGACGTTGCTAAGCCTGTTGACAACTTTGCCAACTATAAGGACGCTGAGACAGCCAAAGCCTCTGCGTATGCTGAGGCCATCGACGTGAACCTCGGCCTTGGCATCATCAAAGGTGTGTCCAAGACTGAGATCAAGATCGACGGGACTCTGACCCGCGCTCAGGCTGCGAAGATCGTCTGCTACCTTCTCCTCGGCGAGAAGTTAGCGGAGAAGCTCCCCGCCGAGTCCAGCTTCGACGACGTTGCTGAGACGATGTGGGCTTCCAAGTACATCGCCTACGCCGCTTCCGAGGGCATCCTCAACGGCAAGGGCAACAACAAGTTCGACCCGAATGGCGAGGTCACCGGTTATGAGTTCGAGAAGATCCTTCTCAACGCTCTCGACTTCGGCTTCACCAACATCCAGAACTACGATCCGATAACCGGCGACGTAGTCCCCGGCAAGAAGAACAACTACACCGGCTCCAACTGGAAGATCAACGTTGCTAAGGACGCTTACGAGCATATGCTCGGCGAGGGCGCTTACGGCTACGGCACCGCTCTCGAGGGCGTAGACCTCAACAAGGCTCTTACCCGTGCCGAGGCTATGGAGCTCGTATTCGACGCTCTCATCATCGACATGTTCGAGGGCATCGACAACCTCGAGTATTACTTCGAGCCCAACCACACCGAGTTGACCGACGGTTACGGCCGTCCCCTCATCGTCTGGGCTGCTGACGACAAGAATATTTCCGGCTCTTATCTCTATCCTTCCACCTTCACCCTTACCTTCGTTGACGTTGACGTCGCCGGCCAGGCTGCCGAGGATGCTATCGACGCTTACAACAAGGAAAACGGCACCAAGTACGCTTACGGCGCTGCCGCCGGTGATAACTTCCGTCGCGGCGAGACCGTTGAGTTCTACGTAGAGGACAACGAGGTCGTTTACTACGTTGACTACTGCTACGCACTCGACAAGATCACCAAGGTCAACGACGACGGAACCGTTGAGTCCGCTTATGGCTACTATGATACCTGGGATCCTGATCATCCCGTCGTTATCGAGGGCGCCAAGAAGGACGACATCTATCGCATCCCCTACAGCTACACTCTCCACGATTACGTCGTTGAGGACGCCGAGAAGGTCGAGCCTGACTTCACCAGCAAGATCACCGCTTATGCTAACCACGGCTATGACGTCACCGCTAACGGCGCCGTTCAGTACGTTGACAAATGGTACAACTGGGCCATAGGTGCTGAGCTCGACGGACTCAGCTACGGCGACTTCAAGAACGAGTTCGACTTCTATCTCAGCCCTGTAGGCACCGTTCTCGCTGCCATCCAGGTAACTGAGGTCAGCACCGAGCCCGACTACCTCTACGGCTTCGCTATTGCCTATCAGGTAAAGAGCGCTACCAGCTCCACCACCACCACCGACCTCTTCGGCTCCCAGACCACCGGCACCGACGCTCCCGCCATGGCGAAGATCGTTGTTGTCACTCCCGATGCCGAGACCAAGATCCTTGACCTCGCCGTCAGGACGAAGGACAGCAAGTCCTACGTCGCCGGCAAGTTCCTCTCCGACTCCCAGACCTCCGCTAAGGAAGACTACGTTGCTTCCGATCTCGAGATCGTAAAGGGCGATGGCAAAAAGTCCATCAAGAAGGATCTCTCCAACCCCGTGTTCGTTAAGTACTTCGAGAAGGAAGACGGCACTGTCGTTATCGCCGACACCGCTGCTCTCAGCGCCGGCGCTGACTACGCTGCTGCTTCCATCGAGTTCAACGGCGTAAAGACCAACTCCAACACCGCTCTCAAGGTTGTCACCGCTAACGTTGACTCCAAAGGAAACGTTACCTACTCTGCTGAGTCCAAGACCGGCTACAAGAACTTCCCCGAGTTCAAGGCCGCTGACGGTTATCAGTTCTTTGCCGATACCGACAACAACGTGATCTACGTTTGGGGCTCCGCTGCTGTTCCTACCCCCGACGTCATCCACGTTCCCGCCTACATCAAGGCTGTTGGCGAGCTCGTTGCCGAGGGCTACAAGGTCACCGCTATCGTTGGCGGCAAGGATAAGACCTACTACGCCCAGACCGAAACCACCGTTCTCCCTGGTCACTTCTACATGGATCTTGACTCCGCCCTCACCGACGGTCAGCTCAAGGCTGGCGATCCCACTGAGTGGACCGCAGTTGCCACCGTTCTCGAGAACATCGAGATCACCGGTGTTGACGCCAACTACTTCACCTATGCCGGCGGCGACGTTGAGTATCCTTCCGATACCGCGATCTACGATCTCACCGGCAAGGGCCTCACCGCTCTTGATAAGGGTTACAAGGCTTACGTCTTCGGCACCACCAATACTGATGCCGTTGCCTCCAACAAGTCCCTCGTGATCTTCATCACCGAAGTTCCCAAGGCCTAATCGCTTCGCTAACTGAATCATTAAACCCCTCCGGATTTCCGGAGGGGTTTTTTTGTTGACTTTACACCTTTTTGGGTAGTATAATCGCGTCTGAAAGGATGTGCTGTTATGCCTGATTATTTAAAATATCTTGAAATTCACGAACCTGAACTTGTAAACGATATCTTTACCGTCTGCCGCGTAAACTCCGAACGCACCGAGGGGCGGGAGGGATCGCCTTACGGGCCGGGACCCAAAAAGGCGCTTGAGACCGCTCTTGAGCTTGCGAGGTCTTACGGCTTTTCCGCCGAGATAAGGGGCGACAGGGTCTTATGCGTCGAGCTCGGCGAGGGCGAGCCCGAGCTTGCGATCTTAGCACACCTTGACGTTGTGCCCGCAGGTGACGGCTGGACTAAGTGCGCCCCCTACGAGCCCGTTCGCGAGGGCGATATGCTCTACGGCCGCGGTGTTTCCGACGACAAGGGCCCCGCTATCGCTTCGCTATACGCGCTCAAAGCCTTAAAAGATAGCGGCGTTAAGCTTAATAAGAAGGTCCAGCTCCTTCTTGGAAGCTGCGAGGAGACCGGGTCTGACGATATCGACTGGTATTTAAAGAACTATAAAATGCCGCCTATGGTCTTCACTCCGGACGGCGATTTCCCCCTTGTCAACGTCGAGAAGGGCAGAGCCGCGATCCGCGTTTTTGCTCCCGGCGGCGATGCTCCCTCCGGCGTCTACGTAAAGCGCCTCTCCGGCGGCACTGTCGCGAACGCGGTTCCAGGCGCGGCTAAATGCGGCGTCGTCGGCGCGAGTCTTGAGGCAGTTGAGGCTGCGATAGCCGAGACCGATGCTGAAGGCGTTGAGATAAAGGCAAGCGTCTGCCGCCACGGTAACGTACAC
>ONGN01000013.1 GCA_900317385.1 uncultured Eubacteriales bacterium | reverse complement strand
CATAGTTTTTAACAAGCGAGCTTTTTCAAATTTGAGTTCTTCTATTTCCTCGGTCAGCTCGGCAAAACGGCGGTCAAAGTTACGGTGTGTTATCACCTTGATAACGGGAGTGGATTTCTTCTCAGCTTGAAGCTCCTTCTGTTCCTTCTTCTTTGCGGTGATCTGTTTGACGATACCCTTGTAGCTTTCATAGTTCGCCTTCAATTCCTTAACATAATCGGTAATATTGCGCTTGCCGATTTTTGTATGCAGAATATGATAGCTGATAACAATGACTTTCTCACGCAGAGATTCCATCGCTTCGGCGAGAGCGGGGACGGTATTCGTGACTGCCTGCGAGATTTTGGTAAACGCCGCTTTCAGTTCAAGGAGCACAGCGTTGTCTGCTTTGATTTGACGGTTAAGCTCACAGCGGTCGGCAATCAAGCCTCGGCGATCCATCGCCTGAGCAACATAGCCCTCGTGGATCGTCGGCTGCTCGTCAATACCTCTGGAGGCGTGACTGCGGTGGTCGATATGAGCGTCGGAGCGGTCTGCTTCATCAAGATATTTGTTTGTGGTCTGCGCCCAGTTTTCTCTCCAAGCGACAAGTTGCTCGTCGCTGTTCCAACGTGCAGTGATTGAATTCTGCCGTCCGTACTTTGTGCTTTTCGGATATTTACTGGCTCGTTCATAGCCGTGTTGCTCCGCTTCTGACGGCGGCATATACACTTTCTTTTTGCCGACATAGTATTGGTATTGTTTCTCCCAGCCTTGCGCTTTTGCTTGCAAAAACTCAGCGGCGGTGAAGCCTTTCTTTTCTCCGTTACGCTTGCAGAGATATTCCTTTTAGGTTTTGTGCTGCCACTTTCCTTTGTCGTCCAACGGTCTGACGGTTAAGATAATATGAGCGTGTGGATTGTGACCGTCGGTGTCGTGGATGGCGACGTCGGCGCACATTCCGTCCGCAACAAAGTTGCTTTGGATATAATCGGTCAATAGAGCGACCCATTGATCTTTGCCGAGTTCAACAGGTAAGGCGACGACCAACTCACGGGCGAGTCGGCTGTCTTTTGTCTTTTCGGCGCGTTCAACAGCGTTCCATAATTCGCTCCGGTCCTGCCACTCCTGCGGAGCGTTTTTAGGCAAAAAGATTGCTGTTCCATAACAGGCTCCTAGTAATAGGTTTACAGTGCGGATTGTAGATTATACTCCTTTCCTACAACTGCTTTTCAGTTTACCACAAATGAGCCGCAGTCATATATGTATTAGGCGGCAGAAACCACCCTTTACATATTAACTCCTGATTCAGTGTAATATTGAGTTGAGCCATTGGTTTTCCCCCTTCAGGTTTTGTGGTTTGGCTTCTACATTATACCTAAAGGGAGAGCCGGTGGCTCCTTCGTTTTCAATTTACACCATTATACGGGCGTGGCCGGCCGGTGCGGAAAAGAAAACAAAATACGAAAGCAACGAGTCAATCTGCGGGTTGGCTCGTTGCTTTTTTATGAACTTACGGAGAATACTTGACTTTTGCGTGGGTATCCTATATAATAATTACGAAAAAAGGTGTATGTACATCTATTCTGGAAACAGGAGGACAACATGGAGATCAAACGGGATATCTATCTGGATCGGCTGATCCGGCGCGAGCAGAATGGACTGATCAAGATTGTAACGGGTGTTCGTCGGTGCGGAAAGTCATACCTTCTGTTCAACCTGTTCCATAATTATTTGCTGGATAAGGGCGTGAAGGAAGACCATATCATCGAGATCGCTTTAGATGACCGCAGCAATAAAGCACTGCGAGATCCCGACAATATGCTGAACTTCGTAAAAGAGCGTATCGTTGACAAGGACACCTACTATATCATTCTGGACGAGGTGCAACTGCTTGCCGAGTTCGAGGACGTGCTCAACAGCTTTATGCATATTCGTAACGCTGACGTATACGTGACCGGCAGTAATTCCAAGTTCCTTTCTTCCGATCTGGTCACGGAGTTCCGCGGCCGCGGAGACGAGATCCGCATCTATCCGCTCTCCTTCCGTGAATACTGCTCCGTCTATGAGGGCAGTGCCGACGAGGCGTGGGACGATTACTTCACCTACGGCGGTCTGCCGTTGATCCTTTCCCGCGAAACGGCAGAGGAAAAGGCAGAGTACCTCATGTCGCTTTTCCAGAAAGTGTATCTCAGCGATATTGTTGACCGCCACAAGGTGCGCAATCAAGAGGAACTCGATGAACTGGTTGACATTCTTGCTTCTGCCGTCGGGTCTCTGACTAATCCGCTGAAGCTGGCGAACACCTTCAAAAGCGTCAAGAAAAAGACCATCAGCGACAAGACGCTGAAAAAGTATATGGATTATCTGATGGACGCCTTCCTGGTGAGTAAGGCCGTCCGCTACGACATCAAGGGACGAAAGTATATCGGCTCTCCGGCAAAGTTCTACTTTGAGGACGTCGGCCTGCGCAACGCAAGACTAAACTTCCGGCAGATGGAAGAAAACCACATCATGGAGAACATCATCTATAACGAGCTGCGGATCCGAGGTTATCACGTGGATGTGGGGCTTGTGGAACAGTTCGGCAAGAACAGCGAGAACAAGACCACTAAAAAGCAGCTTGAGGTGGATTTCGTCGTAACCCGTGGCAGCGAAAAGTATTATATTCAGTCTGCCTTCGCTATGGATTCCCGGAGCAAGCAGGAGCAGGAGGAACGCCCGCTAAACGCCATCGGTGACTCCTTTAAGAAAATCATCGTCGTGCGGGATAATATCAAGGTGCGCCGGAACGACATGGGAATCGTGACCATCGGCATCCGAAACTTCTTGCTGGACGAGAACAGCCTGAACCTGTAAGTCCGTTTTATTGGACTGTAATCATCATATAATAGAAACTGTAGACATGCGCCTGACTAAGGGAAAGAGACGATCATGGATAAGAATCAAATTGATATAAAAGAAAACTACCTCTATCGCCTCGATCGGGAGTTGCTTGCAATTCTGCTGAAAGATCGCTCGTCCGGCAAAAATATCATTTGGGCAACAGACAATTACGCTCGACGCGGAGCGGGTTTTCAGCGACGTGATCACATAGAAGTGGCAGCGGTTGTTGGTTATAATGGGAATGTTGTAAAGCCACGTGTTGAGAAGTCAAAAAAAGAGCAGCTTGATCGCATCAAGCAAAAGGCGGAAGTTTTTACGCCCTCTTGGATCTGCAATAAGCAGAATAATTTGGTGGATAACGCATGGTTCGGCGAAGAAGATGTATTTAACACAGAACACGGGCAAAGCTGGACCGCGACAGAGGGGGAAATTGCATTCCCATCCGCAACAGGGAAATCTTGGGAGAACTACGTTCAGGACGTTCGTTTGGAGATTGCATGTGGAGAGGCACCCTATCTGGTAAGCCGCTATGATACAGTTACAGGGGAATATATTGATTTGTCCCGTCGGATTGGCCTGCTGGATCGAAAAATGCGCGTTGTCATGGAAAACACCGCAACGGAAGAGGCGTGGCATGAATGGGCTACAATTGCTTTCCAGAGCATATACGGATTCGATTGGCAGGGGGATAATGTGCTGCTTGCCAGAGAAAACCTGCTGCTGTCCTATATCGATTATTATAAAGCGCGATTTGAGAAAGATCCTGATATTGATTCTCTGCGCAAGATAGCAGAGATTTTGTCGTGGAACATTTGGCAGATGGATGGGTTAAAGTTCGTGATTCCAGAGAGCTGTGAAAGTGTGAACGACGGGCAACTCCGTCTCTTCGATGACGAACCGGAAAAGCGCCCCTGTGAGGGTTGCGCAAGGAATGATCCTCTGCTCCATACGGGGATATATTGCAGGATCAAAGACTGGGAAACAAATAAAACGGTAAAGTTTGTTTCGCTTTTGAAGAACGGGGAAGGAAAATGAGAGATTTATCTGTGCTTGACCAGTTGATTATTGGCAGGGTCGATCCGCACATTTATGCCTTTACGACGAATACCATTCCAAATTATCTCAAGGTCGGCGATACCTATCGTCCGGTAGCTGTTCGTCTGCAGGAATGGCGCGAGCACTTTCCGAATCTGCAAAAGGAATATGAGCATATTGCGAAAGTAAGTGACGATATTTACTTCCGCGATTATGCCGTACACAGTTTTCTGGAGGGTGATCGACACCGCTCCAGACTGCTCCCCTCTGATATAACACAAGGCGTATACTATTCCAGAGAGTTTTTCAAGGATGCATCCGTTCGCGACTTGACTGAGGCCGTCGATGATATTCAGCGGGATTACGACGAAAACTCGGGCAAATATCAGTTTTATAGCGCTGAAACCGGTTTACCTGAAACCTATACTTATGAGCGCACGGAAACATATCCACCTCGTCCGAATCAGGATAAAACTATCCGGCAATTCAAAGCAGCGGTTGAAAACGGAAGAACGAATCTGTTGATGTACGCCGTTATGCGATTCGGAAAGTCCTTTACTTCCATGTGCTGTGCTACGGAAATCAGTGCTAACATCGTGGTTATCGTATCTGCCAAAGCCGATGTAAAGGAAGAATGGAAAAAGACCGTTGAGAGCTGATATAATCCCCATAGAGTAGACACTTGAAAAGGCAAAAAGTTTTTCAAGGCTACACTATGGGGGATTTTTATGTCAAGGAGCAAGAACAAGAAATATAGCAAAGAATTGAAATTAGAAGCGGTGCAAGCATATCTAAAAGGCGAAGGAAGTTAGGCAATTATGATTGCCTTATAGACGGGGAAGAAGTACACCTCGTTGGAGTACTGCGGCGTGTAAAAGCAAACATCATCTTTCAAGCGCAAATAGAACTGGAGCATTATAGAAAGCTCGACATATTATATGACACACTACAGTTTTGGGGCACTGTAAACGGTACCCCTGTTACACTTATGTCTGTTCATTGCAGCCGGGGCAGTTCTTCGTATGGTGCTAAAACAGTTGCCATTGAGTTTGATCCTTATGAGATAATCATAGGTCGATGCTACAAGGACGCGCCCAGAGTGAACGCCATTTCTGCGTCAATCATAGCATTGAATCATATGTTTTCGAGCAGACCGCTCGACCTGATACATGATTTTTCAGAGGACAAGCCGTATCTATTGAAGTTTACTTATCCCGATAAAATAGAAGTGGATGATCAATATGGGCACCTCGAAATCTATCAGACGTTTAGTCAGGGATGGACGAGGGATGAGATAAAACACAGTATTGTGCCGATCATCGAGTATAGATTTAACAACACCATAGGTGTTATGGACGCTGTCGGCAGAATAGCCGCCGCTCGCAATCTCTTCTCTTTTTTTTGCAAATGGCTATCTCCCTTTGGAAAATATCGAATTTGCAGATGATCAGTCACAGAAGTTTGAGGAACTGGCTGTTTGTGATATTACACTGTGTCTTAACCATCCAGAAGAGATTCCGTTGCGTGATGAACCTTTTTTAATCATGACATCGGCCTTCAAAGATAACTTTAGTCAGATCTGGAAAAGCTGGCTGGATATGTATGAAGGGGCTGTGCCCATCCCAACACTTTTCTATGAAATCATTTGTAATCGATCCACAAGGGTTAATTGCTTCTTAAATCTTGTACAAGCAATTGAGGTGTACTCTAATCAATACAGGGGATCAGAGGTCGAAGAGCTTGCGAGAAAACGCGAAAATACAAAGCAGGAGAAAAAACCGAAAATCTATCTGCAGTATAAACTTGAAGATGTATTTTCCAGTTTCAACGACTGCTTGGAAATAGCAGACGGTGACATTCCAATCCTGGCTCATCACATAGCAGACATGAGAAACTTCTACACGCATTACAATTCCGGCAGATACGTTGAGCCGACATATCAAGAAATGTTTTCTGCAAATCATGTCCTCCGCTTCGTTTTGCTTGCCATAGTATATAAAACGCTTGGCCTCAGTTCCGAAGCCATCATTGATGCACGTAAGCGAGTTGAGTTTCAACTGTATTATAAGGACATTGAAACGATACTGAATTATGCCAATGATCAAGGGAAAGAGTCATAGTTATTATGATTATGAGTTATACTCTGTTGGATATATAAGAAAGCATATTGAAAGGGGTTCCTTTTTCCATGAAGCAGTTTATTTATCTTGATACGGATATTGTTTCATCAATAATTGCTCAAAGCGAAAAAGGATTTGTAACGCAACAGACCATTGAAAGTGGTAGTGAATCAGCCTAATCAAGCGATAAGTCGCTTTCCGCTGGTGCAGAAGCAAGCGGGTCTGGCGGTTTCTGGAAGTTTCTTCAAGCCGAAGCAAAAGTGTCTGTTTCCGGGGAATTACGTAGTGGAAATACTTCGCAATCGTCAACCAAGGAAATCGCGGAGAAAAGTTTACATGACGCAGCCTTTGATTTGGCATATGGATATATAACCCCGTCTACCGTGGTTCCAGGTACTCGGGATTACGACGAAGAGGGTAACTATTTAGAAGTCAAGCGCTACTTTGACTTTGTTGACTTTGACTATTTAGAAGGACTGTTTGTAAAGGATGGGATTATTGACTTTATAAAAAAGTCATCCTCCGAACAAATCGAAGAGAACGCAGAAAAACTGTTTTCCGGCTATAACAGAGAGCAACTACGCAAAGCGGGAAACAACATTAAGCAAGAAATAAAGAAGGCCAAAATAGCCAATGACAAGCAATATGATGATGTTGCAGGTATTATTAAGGCTTTTCGTGGTTTAATCCCATACAATAGAATAAGGCAAAACAAAATGGCGGTACAAGATTAATAGACGGTTATAGTGGCAGCAAAAGAGTAAGCAATTTCCGTGCAAGAGACTATAAACCGCTATTAAAAAACTTGGAATCGATCTGAATAAAACTCCGCACTCTATCAGAACTACCTACGGTACAAGAGCGGCCACAGATGAAGAATTGGCTCCTGCTGTTTTGCAAAAGGTAATGGGGCATAAACAGTTTAATACAACACAGAAATATTATAATAGACCCGATGCCGAAAAACTGGTGGCTGCGGTCGATAATGCTCAGCAAAAGTCTGAAGCTAAAAAGAAAAATCAGCAGCTTGCATAAAAATATGCGAGGATTTTCGTAGACTTGCTCAATAATATTTTTTTGATTATTTACTTAAAATAAGTGGAAATCAACAAAATCCGTTATTTTACCAAAGTCGCGGTAGCTACACTTAGCTACAAATTCCAGCTTTTGACATTTGATTTTGGCAAAAAAGTTCCCGATTTCAGCGTTTTTAGCCAAAATCGGGGCTTTTCTTGGTGGAGACTGACAGACTTGAACTGTCGACCTCACGCGTGTGAGGCGTGCGCTCTAACCAGCTGAGCTAAGCCTCCTTATTAAATTGGTGACCCGGACGGGACTCGAACCCGTGTTACCGCCGTGAAAGGGCGGTGTCTTAACCGCTTGACCACCGGGCCGAACTCATAATAATAACATTTTACGGGATGCTGACGCACCCCGTAAAATGTGGTAGCGGCGACTGGATTCGAACCGGTGACACCGCGGGTATGAACCGCGTGCTCTAGCCAACTGAGCTACGCCGCCGTAATGAGGCAAGAGCTATTATACTTATTTACCTCATAATTGTCAAGCTTTTTTTGAAATATAGGAAAAATTTATTCCTTTTCCAGGCTCTTAGCCACCTGCATCATAATAGCGCACTCCATACGCTTTTTGAAAAGCTTGCAGCCGTACTCGTAGGTTCCGAGGATATCCCCGGTGGCGTGATATGCGTTCGCAGCGCAGCCGCCCGAGCAGTAGAGCTTCGCCCAGCAATCCTTGCAGTCCGGCCTTGCGTACACATTCGTCAGCTTGAACTTGTCCCGAAGCTCCGTATTCGTTACTCCGTCCCACACGTTGCCCATCAGGTACTTCTCATCGCCCACGAACTGGTGGCAGGGATAGAGGTCGCCCCACGGGGTAACCGCCATATATTCCGTTCCGCTGCCGCAGCCGGATATGCGCTTGTATATGCACGGGCCGTGCACGAGGTCTATCATATAGTGGTAGAAAGTTATCGGCTTGCCCTCCTTCTCCCTGCGCAGCATATCCTTGGCAAGGATCTCGTACTGCTCATAGAGCTTCGGCAGATCCTCCTCCGTCAGGGCGTAGGGATCGTCGGGCGAGCAGACGACGGGCTCCATCGAGAGCTCCGTAAAGCCGAGGTCAGCGAGATGAAAAAGGTCCTCGGTAAAGTCCACGTTGTTATGGGTATAGGTCCCGCGGACGTAGTAGCTTTTGTCGCCGCGGGCCTCGGCAAATTTCTGAAACTTGGGTATGATGCGGTCGTAGCTCCCGTTTCCGGCGTAATCCTTTCTCAGCCTGTCGTGGACCTCGCGGCGTCCGTCGATGCTCATAACCACGTTCGACATCTCGCGGTTGGAAAACTCGATGACATCGTCGTCAACGAGGACTCCGTTCGTGGTAAGGGTAAAGCGGAAGTTCTTCCCCTTCTCCTTCTCGATGCTGCGGGCATACTCCACGAGGCGCTTTACAACGTCCCAGTTCATCAGCGGCTCGCCGCCGAAGAAGTCCACCTCGAGGTTCTTGCGGCTCCCTGAATTCTCAACGAGGAAATCAAGCGCACGCTTTCCGACCTCGAAGCTCATCAGGGCTCGGTCGCCGTTATACTTCCCCTGGCTTGCGAAGCAGTATTCGCAGTTTAGGTTGCAGGTGTGGGCAACGTGAAGGCAGAGAGCCTTTATCACGTTTGACCGCTTTTTAAAATCAAAGGCTATGCCCTCGAAATCGTCTTTTTTAAAGAGCTTGCCCGCCTTTTTGAGGTCTTCGATATCCGAAAGACATTCGAGGACGTCGTCCTCCGTAACGGACGGGTACTTTTCGGTAATAAGGCGCACTATCTCCTCAGGCGCCGTATTCTCGTAAAGCCCGATGATATCGTACGCCACCTCGTCGACGGCGTGGACCGAGCCCGAGTAGACGTCGATCACTATGTTATACCCGTTCAGCTTGTACTGATGTATCATATCGCTATCTTCCCAATTATCAAAAATAAAGGCGGGGGTGCTTCCCCCGCCCGCTCTAATATGGCAAATTACTCGGCCTTCTGCTCGCACATCTGATTGGCGACTCCGCAGGAGGTCTTGCAGGCGGACTGGCAGGAGGTCTGGCATTCGCCGCAGCCGCCGTTCGCGCTCGTCATCTCGCGGGTCTCTATGGTCTGGATACGCTTCATTGGGTAGTTCTCCTTTCCGCAGATTTCTGATAGTATTCTACAATAAAATATTCCGGAGGTCAATACCTATTTTTCGGTTTTGACCCTTGCCGCGCATATTCCGTGCGGGTCAAGAGCCCCGACAGATAGGGCGTAAGCCGCGATCGGCGCGAGAGGATACCCATCAGGTACGCTCTCATGAAAGCCATCCGGGAACGTAAACTCAACGCTCACCACCCTGTGCCCCCCGAAATGTCCCCTGTCGCTGCGGAGAGCGAGCACGGCGCAGCTCTCCTTAAAATACCTCGGGTTTTTCGGCTGACTGAAAATCAGCGCGGCGTCGGCCTTGGAGCTTCCCGGGCGTGACGAGCAAAGGGAGACGCCATCCCTCATCAGCATCTGTCTCAGGCTGTACAGCTCATCCGGCGGAGCCTCCGCCTCGATATACCGGAACCGGGCCGCGCTCTTTCTCAGGGTATCCGAAAGCCCGGCATCGGATTTGTCAAAGGCGACAAAAAGCCTCTCTTTCCTCTCGGCGGCGGCTGAAAGTATCTCGACCGCCTTTGCCTTATAAAGCTCCCGCTCCCCTGCCTCGCAAACACCGCGTTCTGCAAGCTCACGGCTAAATGGAAAGTCCTCGCGGTACACCGCTCTGCCTTCCGCCTGGGCGCAAATTGCAGAGGCCATACCGTCCAGCAGCTTTTCTATCCGACGCCTTCCTCCCCTTCTTGCGACGCAGAGCCGAAGGATAACGGCTCTAACGCCGCCGACCGCCCTCTCCTCTCTCTCAATTTTCGAGATAAACCCCTTTTTGCAAACGGCTTCCAATAAAAAGAGCATACCCTCACCTCTGTGATGAAGGTATGCTCAAAATGGTTCCGGTATTATCAGTAATTAAGGCCCGTGAAGAACTGGGTCGGGTCAATCCTGACTCCGTTTTTGCGTATCTCGAAGTGGAGATGCGGCCCGTTTGAGTTTCCTGTGGAACCGGTAAGTCCGATTATCTCGCCCTTCTTGACCGTGGCTCCCTTTGAGACGAGGCGCTTCGACATATGGGCGTAAAGCGTGACGTAGCCGTTGCCGTGGTTTATTACGACGTAGTTACCGTAGGACGAGTCGTAGCCCGAGGTGGTGACAGTACCCGTATCTGCGGCGCGGATGTTCGCCCCGTAGCCCACCTGGCCGATGTCTATTCCGCCGTGGTTATGGTACTTGCCGGTAACGGGATTCTGGCGGAAGCCGAACTCGCTCGTTATGCGCCCTCTCACGTCGAGCGGCCACTGGAAGGTACCCGTTCCCTTGACCTTCTTGGCTTCTTCAAGCTTTTTAAGGCGCTCTTCCTCTTCCTTTATCTGCTTATCAATCTTCTTCTCGCTCGCCTCAAGCTCAGACAGCGTCTGTTCGTAGGCTTCCATATCGCTCTCAAGCTGGGCGATATACTCGTTAGCCTCCTCAACGAGCCCGTCAAGCTCCTCCATCGTCTCCTGAAGCTCGATGCCCTTGTCCTCAAGCTCAAGCTTCGTATCGCGTAGCTCCTGCTGCGCCTGCCTCGTGGCTGCCTCAGCATCGAGAAGGTCCTGATAGACCTGCTCGTCGTATTCCATAACGGCGTTTACTGCGTCAATGCGGAAGAGCATATCGGAAAAGCTCGTGGCTCCGAAGATGATATCGTAATAAGAGATGGAGCCGTTCTCCTCCATGGCTCTTATGCGGGTTTTATACCGCTCCCATTGGACTCTCTGCTCATCCTTGAGGGCTGCGACCTCTTCCTCTTTTTCTTCGATAAGCTCCTCGTACACGCCGATCTGCTCGTTGATATTCTCGATCTCGTCCTGAGTGAGCATTATGCGCTCGTCGAGCACCTCTTTTTTTGCGAGGACGGCTAATTCCTCGTACTCAAGGGAGTTTATCTTGCTGTTGATATCCTGCTTCTTCTGCTTCAGGCTCGATCTCTCCTGCTGCAGGCTCTTCAGCTTGTCGCTCGTTGCGGCGCCGGCGAGGGTCGACAGAGCGACTGTGATCACCGAAGCGGCCATAAGGGCTGCGAGGATGATGCAGATGATCCTAACCCATTTTTTATTCATCGGTTACACCTTCAGGTAATTTTTGATAGCGATAAGACTCCCGATAACGCCAACGCAGAAGCCCACGGCAAGGAACACGATGAGCATCGGCACGGCGATGACCGAGAACGGAAGCGCGGTGATAAAGGTAAATCCGGTGTTGGAAATAAGCTTTTCAGTCAAAAGGCGGTAGATCCCGTACTGCAGGATATACGCGCTGAGTGAACCGAAGGCGGCGAGGATAAGCCCCTCCACCACAAAAGGCCATCTAATAAAGCTCGAGGTCGCGCCGACCATCTTCATTATTGCAATCTCGTCCTTGCGCTCGAACGTGGTTAGCTTTATCGTATTTGACATTATGAAAAGGCTTATCACGAACAGGATTACGACGAGAGCGATGGACACCGTGGTAACGACGGATCTGATCCTGATAAAGCCGCGGCTTATCTCAAGATGTGCGTTCACCCTTGCGATACCCGCAGTTGTGAGAAGGCGGGCCTGAGTATCCGCCATTTTGGATATATCGTCGAGGTTTATTACGAACCTGTGGCGGAAAACGGTTGCGTCGACGCCCTCGAATATCGTGGAATTCTCATGGGAATTAACGAAGGTCTCCATTGCCTCTTCCCTGGATATGAACTGAGCGTCCGCCACGTTTGGAATGCGCTCGATGACAGACTCGAGAGCGCGCGCCTCGTCCTCGGAGAGGCTCTCGTCCACATAAGCGAGGATCTGGTTTTCAGACTCCATCGCGTCGATCATATTGTCGATGTTCAGTGAGAGAAGAGTAAACGTACCCATAATGAGAAGGCAGGCCACGATAATGCATATCGAGGCGAAGGACATAAAGCCGTGGTTGAAAACGCTTACTATTCCCTCTTTGATGTAATAGCCTAACCTGTTATGTTTCATAATCGTAATATCCGTCCATTCCGTCGGAGATAACGCGTCCCGCGTCGATAGCGATGACTCGCTTCTTGAAGTTGTTTACAAGCTCCTTTTCGTGGGTAACCACGAGGACCGTAGTCCCAAGCTCGTTGATCTTTTCAAGGAGCATCATTATCTCAAGGCTGCGAGGGGGATCGAGATTTCCGGTAGGCTCGTCCGCTATTATCAGGCTCGGGTTGTTTACGAGGGCTCTTGCTATCGCGACGCGCTGCTGCTCGCCGCCGGACAGCTCCTGCGGTCTGCGCTTTGTGCGCGTATCGAGGCCGACGAGCTCGAGCACGTACGGCACACGGCGGCGGATCTCCTTGTTCGAAGCGCCGACGACTCGCATAGCAAAGGCCACGTTCTCATAGACGCTCTTATCCTCGATAAGGCGGAAATCCTGGAACACTACGCCGAGGGTGCGCCTCATATAGGGCATCTTTCCAAAGCGGATGTTCCCCATATCAAAGCCGTTTACGTTCACCGTTCCGTCCATCGGGGCGATCTCTCCGGTTATCAGCTTGATAATGGTCGTTTTCCCGGAGCCGGAGGGGCCGACGAGGAATACGAACTCCCCATCCTGTATCTCGAACGATATGCCCTTCAGCGCCTTCGTTCCGTTCTCATAGGTTTTAAATACGTCGGTAAATTTAATCATTACAGTACGGTTTCCTTACATTGCATTCTGTGAATTGAGGTATTTTTTGACCATAAGCGCCACCTTGAAAACGATGGCCTGGTCGAATTCCCTGAGGTCGAGGCCGGTCATCTTCTTTATCTTGCCCAGCCTGTAGACGAGGGTGTTGCGGTGGACGAAGAGCTTGCGGCTCGTCTCGGATATGTTGAGGTTATTGTCAAAGAACTCGGTGATGATCGAAAGGGTCTCCTCATCGAGTGATTCGATCGGGTTTTTCTTAAACACTTCGGAGAGGAACATTTCGCACATCGTGGTAGGGAGCTGATAGATAAGTCTGCCTATGCCGAGGCTCTCGTAGCTGATAACGCTCTTTTCGGTATCGAAAACCTTGCCGACCTCGATGGCGATCTGGGCTTCCTTGTACCTGCTGGCAAGCTCCCTGAGATGGAGTGCGACAGAGCCGATGCCGATTACAACCTTGACCTTAAGCTCCTCAAACAGGGCCTTTTCCATATTGGCGGCAAGCTTGATGAGGTCCTTCTCCTCGACCGTGCCGCTCATCTCTTTGATAACGGCGACGTCGGCTTCGTTTATCGAGATGACGAAGTCCTTCTGCCTGTCCGGGAAGAGGCGGCGGAGGCACTCTACCGCGCCTACCTCGGACTTGCCGAGCTGGCGGACGTAGAAAACGCCGCGCGGCGCATCGGACACGAAGTGGAGCTCCTTCGCGTGAACGTAAATATCGCCGGGAAGGATATTCTCGGTGATGATGTTCTTGACAAGTGCTGAGCGGTCGTACTTCTCCTCGTAATAGGTCTTGGCGCTGGAGACTGCGATGGCCGCCATCACGGCAAAGCTGGACGCGATCTCATCCGTACCCTCTACGAAAACTGCGTAGTCAAAGTTTACGTCGCTGCTGCCGAGCGTCTTATAGGTCCTGCCGCCGATCGCGGCGGTCTTCTCGGAGAGGATTGCAGCAAGCTCAAAGCTCTCCACAATATGCGCACCCATAAGGTTGAGATCTGACGACGCGATCACGTTGCCTTCAGTGTCGACCACCCCGATCATTCTGGTCGTTGCTTCCTTCATCTGAACTACCATGCTCTGAAAAACTCTGCTAGCCATTGGACGCCCCTCCTTAAAATAGTTGTAAACATAATTAGTCAATTTACTATTTTATATATAAACCATTTTTCGATTTTTTGCAAGCCTTATTTAGCAAATTGCCGAAAAAAATTACAAAAAGTTACACAGGCAGCCGAGTCTAAAAAGCCGGGCTCCGGAATATAGTTTACCAATCCGCTGTTTGAGGTGATGGAAATGTTCGTTTACACCTGGAAATTTTCCAAAAAGAAGCTTACGATCGCCATTCTCGCTCTCGTCGTGCTTATCGCCGCCATACTGCTGATCTTCTCGGGGGGCGGAGAGGCAAAGGAGGCCATCTCCCTTTCCGGCTCGGCAAGGACGGCCAAGGACCGAGTCTCGCTCATAAAAAGCCTCGGCTGGGAAATCGAGGAGGAGCCGATCGAGACTCAGTCCGTCGTTATCCCAACCGAGTTTACCGGAGTTTATGCAGATTACGCAAAGCTTCAGGAGGAGCAGGGCTTTAACCTTTCCAAATACGCGGGGAAAGAGGCGACGCGATACACCTACAGGGTTCTGAATTATCCCGGCGTTGAGGACTCGGTCGTTATAGATATCATCGTTTACCGTGGCAAGGTCATTGCGGGAGACGTGCAGTCTGTAAGGCTCGACGGGTTTATGCAGGGTCTTGCGTTCCCTGTCTCTTAACCTTATCTATCCTGCTGTGAAGATACCCGAGGGCGTCCGAGAGCCCGCCAACTCTGTCTGCGAGGCCGAGCTCTACCGCCTCCTCGCCGTAGACTACGCTGCCGACGTCGCCCGCGAGCTCGCCCGTTTTAAGCATCAGCTCTTTAAGCTGCTCCTCATCTATCCGTGAGTTCTGAGTTATAAACCGGACTATCCGCTCCTGTATCCTCGCGAGGTAGTTATAGGTCTGGCTGACTCCGATCACGGTACCCGAAAGTCGCACCGGGTGTATCGTCATTGCGGCGGAAGGCGCGATAAAGCAGGTATCCGCCGCGACAGCGAGCGGCACACCTATTGAGTGTCCACCGCCGAGCACGAGGCTTGCAGTCGGTTTTCTCATACCGGAAATGAGCTCGGCTATCGCAAGCCCGGCCTCAACGTCGCCCCCGCAGGTATTTATCAGGATTAGAAGCCCGTCGATATCCGGGCTCTCTTCAACGGCGG
The DNA here is from genome assembly GCA_900317385.1 of uncultured Eubacteriales bacterium. Lineage (GTDB taxonomy): Bacteria > Bacillota > Clostridia > Oscillospirales > Oscillospiraceae > RUG626. The sequence goes on along the minus strand of ONGN01000013.1, from coordinate 9,629 downwards.
CGAGCTGCGGCAGAAGATGTTCGTACTTCGTCGTCTTTACGTCCGACGCTAAGAGCTGATGCCCCTCGATCTGTCCGATCACCGCGATGCAGTGAATATTTCTCTCCGTCGCCGCGCCAAGCTCTCTGATCTCTTCGTTTTCCAAAAAAAGCACCCCCAATACGGTATATTTTTACCGCATCGGGGGTGTTTTATTATTATTTGCTTATTTCTCCAGGTAAACGGCCTTCATCGCCTTATAGCACATATAAGCGTCGAATTTTGAAACTATCTCATAGGGCGAGTGCATCGCGATAACGGGAACGCCAGCGTCGATCGTGTCTATTCCCCTGTTAGCCATATAGGCGGCTACGGTGCCTCCGCCGCCCTCGTCGACCTTGCCGAGCTCGCCGGTCTGCCAGACGACTCCGTTTTCATAAAAAATCTTTCTCACTCTGCCAACGACCTCAGCCGAAGCGTCGCTCGCACCGGATTTTCCGCGGCTTCCGGTAAATTTGCATACGCCGAGGCCGTAGTTGAGCTTCGTGTTGTTCGACTTCTCGCTGACCTCCGGGTAAATGGGATCAAAGGCGTTCGTAACGTCCGCCGAGATGCAGAGCGACCTGTCGAAGGAGTGGCGCATATTCGAGCCGTCCATTTCGCAGAGGTCGGCCATAAAGTTCTCAAAGGCGCGTGACTGCATTCCGGTAACTCCGACGGAGCCGATCTCCTCCTTATCGGCAAGGACGCAGATCGCGGTGTACTCCGGCTTCTCGGTCTCGAGTACGGCTTCAAGCTCAGCGTAGGCGCAGACTCTGTCGTCGTGTCCGTAGGCGGCGATCAGGCTGCGGTCGAGGCCGACGTCGCGGGGCATAAGGCCGGGGACGATCTCAAGCTCGGCCGAGAGGAAGTCCTCCTCGGTGATGCCGTACTTCTCGTTAAGTATGGAAAGGACGTTGAGCTTGAATCTGTCGCTCGCCTCGGTATCGTCTATCGGGCAGGAGCCGATTATCAGGTTCAGGTTCTCCCCGGTGATAGCCTGGTTCAGGGGCTGCTGTCCCTGCTTTGCGGCAAGATGCGGCAGAAGGTCGGAGATCATAAACGTAGGATCAGCAGCGTCGTCGCCTATGCTCACCGTGACCGTCTCTCCGTCGCGCTTTATAACTACGCCGTGGATAGAAAGCGGGATCGTTACCCACTGATACTTGCGGATACCGCCGTAATAGTGCGTTCTGAGATAGGCTACCTCGTCCCTCTCGAAAACGGGCACCTGCTTTAAGTCGAGGCGCGGGGAGTCTATATGCGCGGCGCAGATATGGGTTCCCTCCTCCATCGGCTTCTCTCCGATAACCGCGAGGAACATCGCCTTGCCGCGGACGCTGCGGTATATCTTATCGCCGGGGTGGAGCTCACGCTTTCCGTCCCAGGGGGCAAAGCCCTTCGCCACGGCGAGCCTTTCTGCCTCTATAACGGCAAGCCTCTCGGTCTTGGCCTTTGCCATAAAAGCCTTATATCTCTCGCAATACTCGTCGCTGAGCTTTTTTTCATCTTCGCTCAGCACGTCGGAGAGGTGCTTCTGCTTATATAAAAGCTCGTTTTTCTTTTCGTCCGTCATTTCTTTATCCCCTTTTTCTATTAATTTCTCGAAAAACTCCCCGCAATAGGCGAGGAAATCGTTCTCACTGTCAAATGCGTTCACAAGCTCCCTGTCGCAGAGGGCGGCAAATTCAGCGTCGCTTTTCTGCGCTGCGATACGCGCCTCCGCCCGCTCTCGGCTTATCCCGTCTCTCTCCATTATCCTTAAAATCCGCTTTTCTCTCGGAGCGGTCACGGCGACGGTGAGGTCGCATTTATCCGCCTCTCCTCCCTCGAAGAGGCCGACGGCGTCAATAGCGAAATGCTCGCGTCCCCTGCTTCTCTCCTCCGCTATAAGCCTGTCCGTCTCGGCGAGGACGAAGGGGTGAGTTATCGCGTTTAAGGTTAAAAGCGCGGCTTGCGAAGAGAATACCTCCCGACCGAGCGCTTTCCTGTCCACCTCCCCGTCTTTGAGAGCGGCGGGAAAAGCCTCGCCTATAGCCCTTTTCAGCTCCTCGCTCTCTAAAAGCAGCCTGTGATATACCCGGTCGCAGTCGATAACGAAAAAGCCGAGCTTTTGAAGGGCCCTCAGCGCCGTCGTCTTTCCCGAGCCGGAGCCGCCGGTTATCCCAATGACCATAGCTCTTTATTCTCCTTCAAAACGGCTTCGATATCCCTCTCGGTTATCCCGCCCTGTCTCAGTATCTTCGGCTCGTCTCCGGTCATATCCACCACCGTCGACGGAAGCCCGCCGCAGGGCGCGTCGTCGCGGAACACCGCGTTCAGCTTTCCGTCAAAGCAGCGTATGACCTCTTCGAAGCTCTCCGCGTTCGGCTCGCCCGAGAGATTGGCGCTCGTCCCCGTAAGCGGCAGCCCGGTCATCCTAACGAGAGCAAGGGCGAGCGAGCTCTCGGGGCAGCGAAGCCCTACCGTCTTTCCGCCCGCCGTCAGGACGTCCGGAACTATCTCCTTCTTCTTCAGCACCATCGTAAGCGGTCCGGGCCAAAAAGCCTCGGCAAGCGCGTAAGCCCCGGCAGGAATATCGGCGCAAAGCTTTTCCGCCATATCCATATCCGAAACGAAAAGGCTCATCGGCTTTGTCTCCGGTCTGCCCTTCGCCTCGTATACGGCGGCTATAGCCGCCTCGCTCAGCCCGTTCGCGCAGATACCCCATACGGTCTCCGTCGGAAGGGCTACCGTCCCGTCGTTAAATATTACGTCAACCGCTTTCGTTATCTCAGCCGGTGAAAGTATCTCAGTCTTCATTTCCGCTCCTCAGCTTTTCGGCTCTGTCAGCCGTTATAAGTGCGTCGATCAGCTCGTCGAGCCCTCCGTCGAGCACTTTTCTCAAGGGAAAGCTCTTATCGTCGCCCGACAGTCTTCTGTCGACGACGCTGTCCCTCTGATAGAAATACGTGCGTATCTTCTCGCTTCTCTCGCCCGTGCCGACCTGGCTTTTCCTCTCGCCTGCGACGGCGCTGCGCCGCTTTTCAAGCTCTGCCTCATAGAGCTTCGAGCGCAGTATATCGAGAGCCTTGTCCTTGTTTCTGTACTGGCTGCGCTCGTCCTGGCACTCAACTACAGTCCCCGTAGGAACGTGGGTGACGCGGATGGCGGAGCTCGTCTTATTTACCTTCTGCCCGCCTGCGCCGGAGGACCTAAACGTATCTATCTGCACCTCGTCGAGGTCAAGGTGGAAGTCCACCTCCTCAGCCTCGGGAAGTACGGCTACCGTCGCCGTAGATGTCTGGATACGGCCGTTCGATTCCGTGACCGGAACACGCTTTACGCAGTGGCCTCCGGCCTCGTACTTAAGGCGCGACCACGCGCCCTCGCCCTTTATGATGAAGCTTATCTCCTTAAAGCCGCCGAGCTCGGTCGGGTTCTCGTTCACGAGCTCGATGCTCCAGCCCCGCTGATCGCAGTACATCGAGTACATTCTGAAGATATCAGCGGCAAAAAGTGCGGCTTCCTCGCCGCCTATGCCCTGGCGTATCTCCATTATCACGTTCTTCGAGTCGTTCGGATCCTTCGGCAGGAGCAGGAGCTTTATCTCCGTCTCCGTCTCTTCAAGCTTTGCCTTCGATTCCGCAATTATTGACCTCGCCATCTCGCCAAGCTCGGGATCAGATAAAAGCTCTTTTGCGGAACTGAGCTCGTTTTGAAGGCTGACCATTCTGCAGTATGCCTCGCTTATCGGCCTCAGCTCCTTCTGCTCCCTGGCAAGCTTCGCGTACCGTTCGGGGTCGGAGTAGACCTCCGGCGACTGGAGCATATCCTCAAGCTCGGTAAATCTGTTATCGATCTCGCGGAGCTTATTTAGCATCTATTATTCCCCTTTTTCTAACATCTGATTGATAATTGTATCACATATTGACTCTGAACACAAGCTAAATCATTCGACTTTAAGCGTGCACAGGATTGACAAAGATATCGGCGCAAAATATAATTAAGAAAGCTGGTAAAAGGGGCGATACTGTTGTTTTCATATAAGCGCGAGACGATGAAAATTGAAGCCTCCGGGCGGAAGATGGAGCTTATCATACTGCGTCCCAAGGAGGCCTCGGGGCCTCTGCCCGGGCTTTTGTGGATCCACGGGGGCGGGTACGCCACCGGCCTTGCCTCCATGGTCTACGTTTCAAGGGCCGTGGATCTTCTTGAAACGAGCGGCTGCGTCGTTGTAAGCCCCGATTACCGCAGATCCGGTCAGGCGCCCTACCCCGCCGCCCTCGAGGACTGCTACGCGGCTCTCGTCTATATGAGCGAACACGGCGCTTCTCTCGGGATAGACCCCTCGCTTCTGATGGTCGGAGGCGAGAGCGCCGGAGGCGGGCTTGCCGCGGCTCTCTCTCTTTACGCGAGGGACAAGGGCGGGCCGGATTTAAAGCTGCAGTTTCCCCTTTACCCAATGATTGACTGCGAAGATACCGACTCCTCCCGCGATAACCACGGGATAACGTGGAACACCGCCAGAAATCACGCGGCTTGGAAGCTCTATCTCGGCGAGCTTTACGGCTCGGATAACGTTCCCGCATACGCCTCGCCATCACGCGCAAGCGATTTATCCGGTCTTCCTCCCTGCTATACCTTCGTATGCACAGGCGAGCCCTTTTACGATGAGACTGTCGCCTACGTCTCCCGTTTGAAGGCCGCGGGCGTCGACGCCGAGGTCGACGTTTATCCCGGCTCTGTCCACGCCTTTGATATGGTGACTCCGTTTACGGTTACGGCGAAAAGGGCTCGGGCCGTTTTCAGGGAAAAAGCCTCAGCTCTGTATAAAGAATACGTAAAATCAGAATAAAAAAGCCGCGAAGCCGGGAGCATATCTCCCCGCCTCGCGGCTTTCCATTATTTGCAAAGGTAGATGCGGTATATTGTCAGGATCGCCTGCTGAACTGTGTACGACGTGCCGGGGCTGAAGCGCCCTTCTCCGACTCCGCCCATCACAGCCTTCCCCTCTGGAGTTGCAAGCGATGAGATAAAGCGCACAGCCTCCTCCGCCCAGGTACTGACCTCCCCGAAATCGGTAAACTCGATCGCGGGAGCGTCTGTCGTCAGTCCGGTCAGGTCGGCGAATCTCTTGAGCATGGTAGCCGCCTGCTCGCGGGTTATGTTGTGTTCCGGGTGGAATTTCCCGTTTCCGGTACCGTTCACGATGCCGAGAGCGCAGGCTGCGAGGACGTCTGGATCGTTCGTATCGCTGAAAGCGGCCTCGTCGATCGTCTTTTCGTATTTTCTCAGTACGGAGGCGTTAGTAGTGTAGCGCGACTTTACCCTGAGCATATTCATTATAAGCTTGCAGAAATCGCCGCGGTTGATCTCAGAGGTATAGCCCATCTGAAGCTCGGCGGGTACGAGCCTTTTATCGAGAGCGCCGAGGATCTCCGGGATCGCCCACGAGGCGGGCTTCAGCCCGTTTTCAGTAGTGTTTTCGTTGACGGCCTCTCCATCCGTGAGAGTGACTTTTTCACCGCGTGAGATTATCTTCTGCTCGTTTGACAGGGCTTCCGGGGTAATGTCGAAATAGTAATAAGCGTAAGGCGCGAGGGTGGTTTTAACACCGTTCTCGTATTCGTTGTTCGAGTCCCACGAGGGATCGAGAATGATCCAGCGCCCGTCGGCAAAGGCCTCAACAAATTCGTGGTTGGGCTCCGTTATTCCGGCGGCGTCCTTTTTCACCGCGAACGAGCCGCCCTGGGCGGTAAGGCCGAGCGCGTAGGTCTGGGTCGTAAAAGCGGGGATGCCCTGAGCCCGGAGGAGCCACATCAGAAGCTGGGAATAGCCGGAGGCAACAGTTCTCCCGTGCGCTATGATCTCCGTAACGTCGGTATACGTATCGCTCCCGTGGAGATAGCTGTCGTAGTCGTAATAAATACTCTCAGCGACCCAGCGGTGGAGAAGATACGCCTTCGTATAATGATTCGATACTCCGCCCGCTATCTCGTCAGACAGCTTCTTCACCTCGGGCATACCGGAAAACTCAGTATACTCGCCGGGGTTCAGCCATGCCGAGAGCATAGCCGCGTTATCGGCAGCCACAGCAGAGGTTACAAAGCGGTACTTCCCCGCGCTTTTCTCAACGTACACGCTCTCGTAAACGAAGCTCCAGAAGCTCTCGTTATGGCTCTGGCGGGTGTAGACGTCGACGGGTACGGGATCGGTAACTGCGGAAAGGTCGACCTTTATCGAAAACGCCTTGCCGCTCTCCGCCTCGGTGTATTTTCTTGCCTCTCCGACTACGGCGAGGACGTAAGTAAGGTTTTCGGAGATGAGCTTGCCGGAAACCGTAAGCTCGCTCCCCTCAATCTTCATTTCAAGATAGCTCGTGTTCCCGTAAGAGGTACGGAGATAAGTTTCTGTATTAACGACCTCAGCCGCCGACGCGGCAGGAATGCAGGATATCATAATTGCCAGGCAAAGAGCAAAAAGGATTGTCCTTTTGAGTGTCTTCATTTTCTGACCCCCACGAAAGAATTTCGATTAATTATAGCACAGCCCCCAAGGCATATCAAGAAAATTCAGCGTCGGAGAAAAAAATCCTTGACAAATTACTCCTACCTTAGTATAATACGGTTTGTTCTTAGCGGGATTGTGTAAAGGTAGCACAGCGGACTCTGACTCCGTATGTGAGGGTTCGAATCCTTCTCCCGCTGCCAGAAAAAACCTCGTTGCGTTTGCAGCGAGGTTTTTTCAATGATATTTGCCGTTGCGGGCATTGTGTTTTCTCATATTCGCTGTTTATGGTAAAGCCTTTTTTACATCTTTGATGTAGATTAAAGCCATCACAAAAACGGAGGCAAATTGATGGATATGGTAAAGATGGGAAGCTTTTTGGCAGAGCTTCGAAAGGAAAACCACCTGACACAGGCTGAGCTTGGAGAAAAGCTGGGAGTGACCAATAAAACTATCTCTCGTTGGGAGACAGGAACTTATATGCCGCCTGTTGAAATGTTGGAAGAGCTTAGCCACATGTACAACATGACCATCAATGAACTTCTGAGTGGTAAAAAACTATCCACGGAGGAATATAAAGAGATGGCAGAATGTAACATTAAAGACACGTTGAAAGCGAGTGCATTCAGTTTAAAGGAAAAGCAGGAGTTCTATAAGAAGAAATGGCTAAAAGATCATACAGCTATTATGGTTTTTATCGGTCTTTGTATCATAGCTGTGTTCGTTGCGGGAGCAATCATGAAAAACCCGTTAATTGGATATGCCGCTATACTAATGTTGGTTTTAGCACACGGCTGGAGAAATAATACCATGATGACTTATGTCGAGAAGCATGCTTTTGATTAGAATAAATCAGAATAAGGCATACGGAGCAGCTTCCCGTTTGTCAATTTGCTAATTCTATGTAATAACATTTAATCGTTTTGCTAACGGAGTAAAGGAAATGGATCATAACGGAAACAAATTATTGAAAACTATCGATATAGTCGGGGACAACTATTCCGGAAGTTGGACGGACACCCGCACCGCATGCAGGGGCATTGTTATAAAAGACGGCAAGCTCCTTCTCTCCTTTGAATCGCTGACGGGTCAGTGGATGATACCGGGCGGCGGTCTTGAGCCCGGCGAGGATGAACTTACCTGCTGCGCCCGTGAGGTGGAGGAGGAAGCCGGACTAATCGTTCAGCCGTCCGACTGTGCTCTTGAAATAGACGAGTATTACGAGAGTTTTAAATGGATAAACCGATACTTTTTCTGCGAGGTTACGGGAAAAACCGAAGTAAACCTGACGGAGCGCGAAAAGGAAGTTGGCATGGAGCCAAGATGGCTCCATCTTGACGAGATAATCCGCATTTTTTCAAAGCACGCCTCCTATGCGGATACGGATGAAATGAGGCGCGGAATGTACCTTCGGGAGTACACGGCGTTACGTGAGCTGTTATAATCGGCCCGGATCGTTATGATCCGAGCCGGTTATTTTATTCTCGATCAAGATTCTCCTGCGCTGGGCCGGAGATCAGCTCTCCGTACGCGTCGAAGCGTGACCCGTGGCAGGGGCAGTCCCAGGTCTTTTCATCCGGATTCCATTCGAGCTGGCAGCCGAGGTGAGGGCATTTGACGGAAACGGCGTGGACTTCTCCGCTCTCATCCTTATACGCTCCCACCTTCTCGCCGTTTAGGAAAACCACTCCGCCGTGTCCCCGGGGAAGCTCGTCCGCCTTCTCCTTCGGAATTTTCAAAAGAGTCCGCGTCAGCCCTTTGACAGCCTGCGCGCTCTCGGAAACTGTGCCGGCAACTGTCTTAAGGTCAAACCTTCCCGGGTCGAAGGCGTCAGCGTACGGGTTTTCTCTCTCGCAAATCATATCGCGCAGAATCATGGCTGAGGCCATCGACGTGGTCATCCCCCACTTCTGAAAGCCCGTCGCGACGTACCAGTTCGGTGTGATATCCGAATAGAGTCCGATATACGGCACTCCGTCCGCCGTGACGCAGTCCTGAGCCGACCAGTACGTTCTCACGCGGCTGTTCGGAAAGAACTCAGACGCCCTTTTACGCATTACGTCGTATTTTCCTCCCCCGCTGTTCTCTCCAGTGCGGTGTCCCTCTCCGCCGAAGAGGACGAGGTCGCCGTATTTGCGGAAAGAGTATCCCCCGTCTCCCGCTCCGATCCACATTCCGCCCGGTATGCTCGCGTTTTCAAGCGCAAGAACGTACGACCTCTCCTGGTGAATTCGCGCAAAGTACATACCCGGGAAGTTTATAAAGGGATAGTGGCAGGCAAAAACGACCTTTTCTGCCCTTACCCTGCCGCCGCCCGTCTGAAGCTCTCCCCCGTCAACGCTTATGACGGGGGTGTTTTCATATATCGTCAGCGGCTCTGAGATCGCTTTTAAAAATTTGAGCGGGTGGAACTGTGCCTGCCCGTCTGCTCTGACGGCGGCTTTCGCCCCGCCGGGAACGTCCGGATTGGAAACGAGATAGGTGGCGAGCCCCATGGCGGCCTGAGCCTTAGCCTCATTCTCCAAGAGGCTTTCATCGTCGCCGTAAACGAAAGCGCTTTCATTTGAAAAATCGCAGTCGATGTTTTCCTCCGCTATCAGCTTTCGATATGCCTCAATTGCCGCAAGATTTGCCTCGGCGTACTTTTTCGCCCGTTCCTCTCCGAGCGTTTTGATAAGCCGTTCGGCAAAAAGCCCGTGCTGGGCCGTTATTTTTGCTGTTGTGTTCCGCGTCTGTCCGCTCGCTATGCGCTTTGCCTCGAAAACGGCGACCTGTCTCCCTGCCCTTTGCAGGGCGGAAGCTATCAGAACGCCCGCCATGCCCGCACCGATTACCGCGATTTCCGTCTCCGTGTCGCCGCGAAGCGGCTCCCGCTGCGGAATATCGCAGGTTTCAGACCAGATTGATTTCATAGTTCCCTCCAGATTATATTTAATACGCTACTGCCATTCCATGTTTTTTCTATTATTCCTCGATCGAATGACATTATTACATAAGAAAACGGAGCCGGTATCGGCTCCGTTTCAGACTGTAGACAAAAGCCACTTTCGGTTCACACCGGAAGCGGCTTTTGTCTGCTTTTTGCAAAAAAGATAAAAAGTCCCGAGATAAGCGGCAAATAT
>ONGN01000046.1 GCA_900317385.1 uncultured Eubacteriales bacterium | reverse complement strand
AGTCCGGCCACCGGCACCATCTGCTCAAGCCAAATGCTGAGCAAAAGATTTTTAAAGAAAAGGAGATACATATCATGGCAGATTTCAATGAACTCACCAAGATTGAAGACCGCACTGCCGAGTTTGATCCCGCCGATGCTCAGCAGAACAAGGCTATGGGCATCCTCGCCTACATCGGCCCGCTCGTCCTCGTACCCATCTTTGGCGCGAAGGAGTCCAAATTCGCCCGCTTCCACGCAAATCAGGGCCTCGTGCTTCTGATTGCAAACGCAGCTCTCTCTATTCTCAGGTGGCTTTTCGGGCTCATTTTCGGGTGGCTCAGCTGGATCCCCAGCCTTTTACTCGTATGGCCCTTCCAGATTTTCTGCGTAGTCCTCTGCGTCCTCGGCATCGTCGCCGCCGCCAAGGGTCAGTGCAAAGAACTCCCCATCGTCGGCAAGATAAAGATCCTGAAATAAGTCACATAATAATTTATGCCTCCCGCTTCGGGAGGCATTTTGTTAATTCTTAAACACCCATTTTTTCTGACCTACGTAGTTTACGAAGAAGAGGCAGAGGTCAACGGGTATCTTTATCAGCCAGCGCGGGGCGGGCAGGAAGCTCAAAAGCGATACGAAGGCGCCGGAGAGGAGCATCACCGTTACGAACAGGGCGAGGTATTTCACCGTTTGAATAAGCGAATGGCCGCGGGCGCGGAAGGTGACGAGCTTGTTTAAAATGAAGTTCGTCAGCCCGGAGAGCACCCTTGCCATAACGGTGGCGGGGATTATCATCGAGTCCCGCCCGGAAAAGAGAACGCCTGAAAACAGCGCGAAGGCGACGATGTCGATAAGCGAGCAGGAGAGGGAGCTCAGCGCGAAGGTAAGCGGCCTTCTGTATATCAGGAAGGAGTCGCGGATAACGCGGAAATGCGAGGACTTGTTGTTCTCGATATACACCGTCTCGATAGGCACCTCGGTAAAATGCACGTTCGCCGCCGCCATATCGAGAAGGAAGTTCATCTCGTACTCGTATCTGCCGCCCTCGACCTTGAGCGCGGTTTCAAAATACATGCGCGGAATGCCGCGAAGCCCCGTCTGCGTATCGGAGAGGCGGATGCCCGTCATAAGCCGGAAAACGAAGGTCGTGAGGCGGTTTCCCGTTCGGCTGCGGCGCGGAACGCCGTCCCCGGTAAACGAGCGGACGCCGAGGATAAGCTCTGAGGGGCGGGCGTCCATCTCGTCGCGAACGCGGATTATGTCGGATACTTTGTGCTGCCCGTCTGCGTCCGCCGTGACTATCCCCGTGACGAGGGGGAGGTTTTCGGCAACGTATCCTATGCCCGTTTTGAGGGCGGCGCCCTTACCCATATTCTTTTCGTGCCTCAGCACGGTAACGCCCATGGCCTCAAGCTCGGAAAAAACCTCTCCGCAGCTTTCGGAGCTTCCGTCGTCCACTATAAGAAAGGGACCGGCTCCGGCGGAGAGCCCCTCGCGGACGAGCTTTAATAGCTTCTCATCCGGCTCATAGGCGGGGATAAGGCAGATCGTTTCACTCATATTATCACCGCAATCGTGGGATATCCGGCGGACGAGCCTGCCGGAGTTTTAATATAATAGACTATTTTATCCGTATTTTCAAGCCCCGGGCCCAAAAAAGGGCTTTTGCCGCCGCCAAAACGCATCTTACCGCCGCCTTTTGCATCTTACCGCCGAATCCCTTGCGCTTTTTTACCGGGCGCTGTATGCTTCAGCCATCACGAAACGAAAGGTTGATTTTCATGGGATTCATTTTTTTAGCAATCTTCGCAATAGCCGAGATCGCGCTCGCGGTGCTCACCTGCGTAAAGCTCAGGGAAAAGGCCGCCTGGCTTAAGAACAGAGCCCTCGTCAGAGCGGCGGAGACGGTGCTTATGCTCGGCATAATAATCGTTCCCGCAACGCATATGAAATGGCGCTTCATCTTCGCCCTCGTCGTGCTCATCATCCGCCTTCTGATCGCGGGCATTTCCTTCCTCGTTAACCGCAGGAAGGCAGAGGGGACGAGAAAAAAGTGGCGCTCCGTCGTAAGCTGCATCCTCTCCGTTCTTATTATGCTCTTCGCCCTCGCACCAGCCTTTATGTTCACAAACTACAACGGGCTTCCGACCACGGGTGAATACACCGTCGCCGAGACTGCCGCCATCCTCGTCGATTCCTCGCGGCTCGACCCCTTTGAGACTGACGGCTCTTATAGAGAGGTGCCCGCCCACTTCTACTATCCCGAGAACGCAAACGGCGAGTTTCCGCTCATCGTCTTCTCCCACGGGGCCTTCGGATATTACCAGTCCAACTCCTCAACCTACGCGGAGCTTGCAAGCCACGGCTATATAGTCGCAGCCCTCGACCACCCGCACCACGCCTTTTTCACGAAGGACACGGACGGAAAGACCGTGATCGTCGACAATGGCTTTATTTACGACGCCATGCACATCGGCGGCGGCGACAGCGCGAGCGCTGAAGAGATTTACAGCGTTTCAAAGGAATGGATCGAGCTTAGGATCGCCGACGAAAGCTTTGTAATTGATTCTATCATAGAGGCCAAAAAGAGCGGCGGGCTCAGCGATTCCTGGCACGCCGACGACGAAGCGATCGTTCTCAGCGTGCTCAAAATGACCGATACCGGAAAGATCGGGCTTATCGGTCACTCCCTCGGCGGAGCCGCGGGCGTTGAGCTCGGCAGAGTGCGCGACGATATAGACGCGGTCATCGACCTCGACGGAACGGCTCTCGGCGAAATAACAGACGTTAAAGACGGCAAATTTGTCGGAGATTCCGTTTCTTATCCCGTACCCGTTCTCGTATTCGGCCATGGCGAAGCCTCGGACGACGGCGTAACAAAGGAAATGGTAGATAACGCCAAGGACGGCAAATTGGTCTTATGCCCAAAGGCTAACCATATGGACTTTACCGATCTGTCGATGCTCTCTCCGGCTATTTCATCTATGCTGAGCGGACAGAGCGGCGTTGACAGAGAGGAGTTTATGAAAAATATCAACTCCGCGGTACTTAACTGGTTCGATCACTACTTGAAGAACGAAGGAACGCTTTCAATTCAGGAGCAGTATTAATGCAAACTAAGCTTACGAAAATAGAAAAGGATAAACCGGAATATATCGAAATTTTCTGCCATGCCGTGACGGACGAGGTGCGCGAGATAGTCGCCTTCGTGAAATCGCGGCAGGGGCAGCTCACCTGCACGGCGGACGAAAGGCAGTATGAGGTCGCCGTCGGCGATATCCTTTACGTTGAGTCGGTGGACAACAGGGGCTTTATCTACACGAAAGCCAAGGTGTACGAGACGAGGCAGAAGCTATACGAGCTCGAGGAGCTTTTGGCTGAGAAGCACTTTCTCCGGGTGTCGAAGTCCGTGCTTTTGAACCTGATGAAGGTAAGGGCTATACGCCCCGCGCTGAACAGCCGCTTTACAGCCGAGCTTATAACCGGCGAGCAGGTCGTTATAACAAGAAAATACGTTCCCGACCTTAAAAAAGCCTTAAAGGGGGAAAAATAATATGACGCTTAAGGAATTTTTGATATCCCGCGTCCGCCTGTTCTTCATTCTCGTAACGCTTATTCTCTTAGCAACGAGCATACTGGGCGGGATAGTCGCCCCGGAGCAGGATATAAAATACTACCAGCTTATGAGCCCGATAGTTATCGCGGGGCTCTGCGTACTGCCGACCTGCGTTACCTATTTTAAAAAGGAGCCGACGCCGGGGCAGTATTTTCTGAGGTGCGGCATTCAGCTTATCCTTATCGAGGCTGTCGTTATGCTCTTTTTAACGCCGCCCGACGGCGGGAGCGTAAGCCGCCCCCTGTTCTACGTCCTCATCGGCGTCACGGTGCTGATGATCTACGCCGCCGCTACGGCTCTCCTTTGGCTTAATAAGTACAGAGAATCGCGCGAGCTCACAGAGCAGCTTAAAAAATTACAGGGCGAAAAATGATAAAAAAGCTAAATCCGGCAGCCTCCAACGGCAGCCGGATTTCTGATATTTGCGGTAAAAACGGGACTTGGCAGGCGGATCTAACCGTGCTATAATCTCACAAAATCGCAAAAAAGAAACGGGAGAAATAACGATGGCAATAGAAAAAGTTAGAGAGTTTTTCCGCGCAAACGGGATAGAGGACAGGATAAGGGAGTTTCACGAGTCGAGCGCGACGGTCGAGCTTGCCGCCCAGGCGCTGGGCTGCGAGGGGCGCAGGATAGCGAAGACGCTCTCGTTTACGGTAAACGGCGCGCCCGTCCTCATCGTCTGCGCGGGCGACGCAAGGATAGATAACCCGAAGTACAAGGCAAAATTCGGCACGAAGGCGAAAATGCTGACGCCGGACGAGGCCGTGACCCTCGTCGGTCACGCTGTCGGCGGGGTCTGCCCCTTTGCCGTAAACGCCGGGGTCACGACCTGTCTGGACGTATCGCTCAAAAGATTTGAGACGGTCTTCCCAGCCTGCGGAAGCGCGAACAGCGCTATAGAGCTCACGATAGCGGAGCTTGAGAAGCTCTCCGGATACACCGAGTGGGTGGACGTCTGCAGGATACCGGAGTGATCTTGCCTTATCCGAACAGGGTGTCGAGAGCCATCATCAGCACGAAGCCGAGGGAGAAGGCTATCGTACCAGCGTTCGTGTGCTCGCCGCTTGCCATATCGGGAACGAGCTCCTCGACGACGACGTAGAACATCGCGCCGGCGGCAAAGGTCAGAAGGCAGGGGAGGATGGGCAGAAAGAGGCTCGCGGCGAAGGCCGTCATTACAGCGCCTATCGGCTCGATAACGCCGGAGAGCATACCGTAAACGAAGGTCTTGCCCTTTGGCATACCCTCGGCGCGAAGCGGCATAGAGACGATAGCGCCCTCGGGCAGGTTCTGCAGGGCGATGCCTATCGCGAGGATGGTCGCCCCGGCAAGGGAGATCGTGTCCTTTCCGTACATCCAGCCGGCGAAGACGATGCCGACTACCATGCCCTCGGGCAGGTTGTGCAGAGAGACGGCGAGAAAGAGCTTCGTGCTGCGCGAAAGTCCGCTGCGGGGGCCCTCCTCGCTGTGATTCAAGTGAACGTGCGGTATCAGCACGTCGAGCACTAAAAGAAAGAGCATCCCGGCAAGAAAGCCGAGACCGAGCGGCAGAACGGCAAGGCTGCCGAGCCCCTCAAGCTGCTTCATCGCGGGCAGGATAAGGCTGAAAAAAGAGGCGGAGACCATAATTCCGCCCGCAAAGCCGGCCAGAGTATGGCGAAGCTTCTCGCTCATTTCACCCTTCAGAAAGAATACGCAGGCGGCGCCGAGCGCAGTCCCCAAAAAGGGGATTAGTATACCGATCAAAATGTTTATCCACATATCTATTACCCCAAAAAGCGAAAAATCCGTAAATTCGGTGCCATTATACCCGCAAACCCGCCGGAACGCAACATAAAAATGCGCTCCGGCGGGTTTTTGACGGAATGTAGAATAATCGGCGGCTGAGCTTATCTTTTCTTATACAACACGAGCTCGGGATCCGCGCCGCCCTCGGAATAGGTGCAGATAAGTATGAAATCCATATTCGCGAGGACGCCGAAGCAGCGGCCTTCGCCGAACTCAGGCTCAAGCTGATTGCCGAGATAGGTCGCGCCGTCGTCGAGAAATTTGACTTTCGTTCCGTTCGGAAGACGGTACTCAAGATTGACGTAAGCTCCGACGAGGGCGCTCAGACCTTCAAGCTTGGGCATACCCTCGATATGAAGAGCGTTTATCTCCTCGATGAGCTGTTTCTTGAACGCCTCGAATTGCCCGCCGTCGCTGAGCTCCGCGTATCTCTTCCAGTAGTCCAGCTTTGGAAGCGCGTTTTTAAGGTAGGAGCGGGCCTCGCTTTCCGAGAAGCCTTCGCCCTCCATATGCTTCACGCAGACGCTGATGAGATCGTCCATATCGCTGTAGGTGTAAGTCCCGTCCGCGTAGCACCACTTGCAGTAGTCCTCGTTCAGCTCCCCGTCCGCTTCACGGCTGATTATCTCGTCCTCAAGCGGCATACCGCAGCACTGGCAGATAAGCTGGCGCGGCGAGCCGAGAAGAGTGTTGATCGAAACGTCAAACAGCTTGGAAAGAAGCTTCAAGGTCTCGGTATTCGGCACCGTCTCCCCGTTTTCCCAGCGGGAAACGGCCTGGCGCGTCACGAACACTTTTTCGGCAAGCTCGTCCTGCGATAGACCTCGCCTCGTCCGAAGTTCAAGTATTACGTCCTTCGTATCCATATAAACACCTCCGCGTTTATTATCGTTTGATTTAATAATACCGCGGAAGGGAAGAATGATCAAGCAACCCGCCGTTGCTTCGATAAAAAAGTGTTGACAAACTGCCGACGGTGGATTATAATCCCATCAACCTTCTATGTAAGTGAAATTACGAAAGGGGAGGCAGACGATGACCTGCGTACATACTGAAATGATGCTCGGAATGCAGATGCGCATGCACATGTGTATGTGCCGATTTCGTTATGCCCAAAAGCGCGGCTTGCCCATTTTCCCCGATTGATTTTGCAAAAGCAGAAATCAAGCCCGGAAGGCGTCCGCCTTCCGGCTTTTTTTGAGCTTTGCCGAAGGGGGACGCGAAAAAATCCCAGGAGTTGATCCCCAATGCAGGAGCTTTTACAATTTTTTCTTTTGATCGCGGTCGCGTTGTTCCTTGTTGCCGCCATCGGCGGTCACGACCGCATCGCATCCCCGGAAGGCGGGGAAGAGGACGAGGATACCGCGATCGTCCTCGGGGCGAGAGCGCCACCCCGATTATAAGATATCTAAATCCAAAGTACTTAATAAAAAAATTTTAGGAGGAAACCATAATGAAGACAAGAAAGATTCTCAGCTTAATCCTCAGCCTTGCGCTGATAATTGCCCTTGCGGCCTGCGCCGCCGAAAGCGGCACCGAGCCCTCAACTGACGACGGCAGCGCGAATGCAGAGCCCGCGCCCGTAGCTATAGACAAGGAAGCCTTTGACGCCCTTATCGCTTCCGGCCCTGTCGCTGACGACTCCGCCATTGCCGCAAGCGAGTGGGCGAGCGCGGTGAAGGCCGCCGGTAACCTTCGCGTGGGCGGTACGCGCACTTCCTTCCTTTTCAGCCAGCTTGACGAGACCGACAACAGCCTGCGCGGCTTTGACGCCGGCCTTTATCAGCTCCTTGCGCGCTATATTTTCGGCGACGAGTCCAAGTTTGAGCTCACTCAGGTCGACTCCAGCACCCGCGAGGCGGTGCTTCAGAACGATCAGGTCGACGCCGTTTTCGCGACCTACTCCATCACCCCCTCCCGTCAGGAGGTCATATCCTTCGCCGGACCCTACTACACCTCGAAGCAGGCGATCCTCGTAAAGGCGGATAACACCGATATCAAGGGGCTCGAGGACCTTGCCGGAAAGAACGTGGCGACTCAGGCGGGCTCTACCGGCCCCGCCATCCTTGAGGAGTACGCCCCCGAGGCCGTCGTTCAGGAGTTTACGACTGACGCCGAGGCGCGCACCGCTCTTGAGCAGGGCCGCGTTGACGCCTACGTTACGGATTACACTTTGCTTCTGAACGCGATAGTCAAAAACCCCGGCGTATATAAAATAGCCGGAGAGACCTTCGGCTCCGACGATAACTACGGCATCGGACTTCCGCTCGACAGCGACGGCGTCGCATTCGTGAACGACTTCCTCAAGAGCATTATCGAAGACGGCACCTGGGCAAAGCTCTGGAAGATAACCCTTGGCGACCGCACCGGCATTTCCGAGGTGCCGGCGGCGCCGACAGTAGGCTGAGTAAGTTTAATTTCGGAGGAACCTTATGAGTATCAGGGAGCTAATCTCACAGTTTGGAGAGAAATATCTTGCTGCCCTTGTGACGACGTATAAGCTCACGCTGAGCGCCTTTCTGCTGGCGGTGGTTTTGGGCGTGGTTATAACGGTATTTCGGTTATCGCCCATCCGCCCGCTGCGCGTTTTCGCGGATTTTTATGTGCAGATATTCCGCAACATACCCGGTGCGGCTCTCCTGATACTGCTGGTATACGCCCTGCCGTATCTGAACGTCGTGCTCTCCTACTACGCCGCCGTCCTGATCGCCACGGCGCTAATACCCTCAGCCTTCTGCTCGGAGTATCTGATGAGCGGCGTCAACGCCGTCGCCGTGGGTGAGATCGAGGCGGCAAGATCGCTCGGAATGACCTTTTTTCAGACGATAAAGACCGTCGTTCTTCCGCAGGCGGTGCGCTCAAGCGTCCTGCCGATGACAAATCTCCTCGTCGCCACTATGCTCACAACGGCGCTTGCCTCTCAGGTGCCGCTGAATCCCACGGATCTCACCGGCATCGTATCGTACATAAACACCCACGCCGTCGGCGGCGTCACCGCGTTTGCGATCTCCGCGGCTCTCTATTGCGCGACCGCCGTTATTATCGGCAGGGTCGGTAACAGGATCGACCGGAAAGTGAGGATACTGCGATGAAAAACGCAAATTCCGATATCCGGAGGGCGCTGTACGAGGCGCCCGGCCCGAGGGCAAGGCGCCGGATCGTAATCGCAACGGTTTTATCTCTCGCCGCCATTGCCGTCCTTGCGGCGCTTATACTGCGCCGGTTTTACGTTACCGGGCAGCTTGACAGGCGCTACTGGTCCCTTTTTACCAGCGCCTCGACCTGGCGCTTTCTGGGCGAGGGCCTTTGGGGAACGCTTAAGGCGGCTGCCGCCGCCGGAGCCGTCGCTTATCTTTTCGGTCTTGCGCTTATGCTGCTGCGCCTTTCCGGAACACGCGCTCTTCGCTGGATAGGCGCCGCGCTCACGGAGCTGAGCCGCGGCATCCCGACTCTTCTTTTTATCTATTTTTTCTTCCTCGTCGCCCCGAAGTTTGGGCTGAAGCTGCCGACCTTCTGGAAGATAGCCCTCCCGGTCGCCATCTCCGCATCAGGCACCGTTGCGGAGGTGCTGCGCTCGGGCGTAAACGCCGTGCCAAAGGGACAGACTGAGGCCGCGGTCAGCCTGGGTATGCGCCATAGCGCCGTCTTTTTCAAGATAGTGTTCCCGCAGGGCTTCCGCTTCGTTCTGCCCGCGCTTATATCCGAGCTCGTGATAGTGCTTAAGGATACCACCTTCGCCTACGTGGTGAGCTATGCGGACCTT
Organism: uncultured Eubacteriales bacterium; assembly: GCA_900317385.1. GTDB lineage: Bacteria > Bacillota > Clostridia > Oscillospirales > Oscillospiraceae > RUG626. The sequence goes on along the minus strand of ONGN01000046.1, from coordinate 2,126 downwards.
ATGCAGAACGCCCGCGTGCTCATAAGCAACTACGACGCTCTTCTGTCGGTGTATCTCGTGGTCGCGCTAATATATATCCTGATAAACTACCTGCTGAACAGGCTGTCGGTATTCGCCGCAAACCGGCGAAAGAGAGGAGAAGCTTTCAATGAGTGAAAATCGATCGGCTTTAGCGCCGCTTATCGAGCTTCGGCACGTCGACAAGCATTACGGATCACTTCGCGTTCTGAAGGATATAACGCTTTCGGTGCATAAGGGCGAGGTCGTCGCGATAATCGGCCCCTCCGGCTCGGGCAAATCCACCCTCTGCCGAACGATAAACCGCCTTGAGACGATAGACTCAGGCGAGATAGTGATCGACGGCGAGGTGCTGCCTCAGGAGGGGAAAAAGCTTGCTGAGCTTCGGGCTCAGGTGGGTATGGTGTTTCAGAGCTTTAATCTTTTCGCGCATAAGACCATTCTCGATAACGTCATCGTAGGCCCCCGCGAGGTACTGCACACCCCTAAAAAGGCGGCAGAGGAGGAGGCTATGCGCCTTTTAAAGCGCGTCGGCGTGGAGGAGCAGGCGCGTAAGGTCCCGGCTCAGCTCTCCGGCGGCCAGCAGCAGCGCGTTGCCATCGCGCGATCTCTTGCTATGCACCCAAAGGCGATACTGTTTGACGAGCCGACCAGCGCCCTCGACCCGGAGATGATAGGCGAGGTGCTCGACGTGATCACGGAGCTTGCAAAGGACGGTATGACGATGGTGATCGTAACGCACGAGATGAACTTTGCCCGGCGCGTGGCGGACCGCATAATATTTATGGAGGACGGCGCCATACTGGAGGAGAATACGCCGGAGGCGTTCTTCACCGAGCCAAAAACGCAGCGGGCAAGAGACTTTCTGAATACCCTGAAGGATCGTGATAAATAAATGTGCCAGTTATTAGGAGTGAGCGCGGCGCAGCCGATAGAGCTGAATCCGTGGCTCAGAACGCTCTTTTCTCACAGCACGGAGCACCCGCACGGGTGGGGCCTTGCCGTTTTTCGCGGGGGGCAGGTGAATATTGAAAAGGAGCCGCTGACAGCGTGGCAGAGCGGATATCTGGAAAGCCGCCTTAAGCGCCCCGTAAGGGCGGCAGCGGCGATCGCCCACATCCGCCGCGCGAGCGTGGGCGTTATGGCTTATGAAAACTGCCACCCGTTTTCGGCGCGGGATATTTCCGGGCGGACTTGGACTCTCGCGCATAACGGAACGCTGTTTTTGCCGAACGGAACAGAGCGCTTTCGCGAGCTTCAGGAGGGCGATACCGACAGCGAAAGGGCGCTCCTATACCTCGTCAGCAGCATTAACGAAGCGATAGAGCTGGCGCAGGGTCAGCTTTCACCGCTTGAGCGCTTCCGCACTGCCGAGCGGGCGGTAAGGGAGCTCGCGCCGGAAAATCCGTTGACGCTCCTTTTTTACGATGGAGAGCTTTTGTACGCGCACTCGAATCAGCCCGGGCATCTTTGCACCCGCCGGGAAGGGGACGCGGTTCTCTTCGCGACGGTGCCAATGGACGAAGAGACCTGGGAGCCGGTGGAGCAGAGGCGGCTTTTCGCATATTGCGCGGGAGAGCTCATATTCCGTGGCGAGGAGCATCCGTATGAATACCTGCTCCCGGAGAGCAAAGCGCAGCATATGGACTACTCACAGCTTTGACCGGGGCTTATTTTAAAAAGATTGAAATGGTGAACAGACAATGCTGAACGAGTTTTCCAGAACGCAGCTTCTCTTAGGCCCGGAGACCATGGAAAAGCTTGCGGGCAGCCGTGTGGCAGTCTTTGGCATCGGCGGAGTCGGCGGCTATGCGGTTGAGGCGCTGGCAAGATCGGGAATAGGCGCTATGGATCTTATCGACGACGACAGGGCTGCCTGACGAATATAAACCGCCAGATCCTCGCCACACGGAAAACGGTGGGGAAATACAAGGTCGACGTTGCCGCCGAGCGCATAGCCGAGATCAACCCGCGCTGTACGGTCCGAACGTACAAGACGTTTTACCTGAAAAGGGGCTGTAAAAAAACAGCCATGAAAAAAGGACAAGGTCTCGCCGTTCTGACGGGACCTTGTCCTTTTTGGTATGAGCAGTAGCGAAAAGAACCTG
>ONGN01000088.1 GCA_900317385.1 uncultured Eubacteriales bacterium | reverse complement strand
CGGTCTTCTCAGCTCCGAGGACGACCTGGGTCGGGGCCTTCTCCTGATTTGCCGTCATTGCGGTCACGGTAGCGTAGGACGCGGCAGAGGAAGCGACGGCGCAGGCGAGTACGATGGCGGCGGCCTTCAAAAAGCCGTGGCTCTTCTTTTTCTTCTCCTTCTTCTCGGCGGGTGCGGGCGTCTGAGAATATATGACCGCTCCGCCCGGGGAATAAACGTCCCGCTCAGAGCCCGAAGCGCTCTCGTATCTCGGCTCGGACCAGCCGGAATTTGAAACGGGGTATTCCCGAACTGGCGCAGTATATACGGGCTGCTCGTTAAAAGCCGGCGCCTCTTCGGGCACGGGCTCGGCGTAAGCGGCCTCCGGCTCAGGATAAACGGGCTCAGTCTCCGGCTCGGGCATCACGGTCTCGGGCTCGGCGTTCTCAACCGTTTCGCTCTCTCTCAGTTCATCGTCGTTATACATATAGATTTCTCCTTTTGGAAGAGTATTTTCAAATTACAGGTTAATAATATACAGTTTTTATTACGATTTCGTGAATAAAATAAAATTATTTTTTGAACATTTCATTTTCTTTTCCCGTAGGCACTTGAGGAAAACTTTTTCATTGACTGAAAGCCCGTTCTACTGTATAATGTAAAAGTTAAATTGGTATAAAATTGTTATTTGGAGGATAACTACAATGTCTGACTGCACACATGATTGTTCAAGCTGCGGAGAGGACTGCTCTTCCCGCACTTCTCCTCAAAGCTTTCTTAAAGCGCCCCACGAGGGCAGCGATATCCGCAAGGTGATCGCCGTGGTCTCCGGCAAGGGCGGCGTGGGCAAAAGCCTCGTGACCGCTCTCTCCGCCGTCTCAATGAGAAGGCGCGGCCACTCCGTCGCCGTACTCGACGCTGATATCACCGGTCCCTCCGTCCCCGCCGAGTTCGGCGTAAGGGAGAGAGCCACCGGAACCGAGACCACCCTCTTCCCCGTCGAGACCCGTACCGGGATAAAGCTCATGAGCATGAACCTTCTGCTCGACCAGCCCACGGACCCCGTAGTATGGCGCGGCCCTGTCATCGCCGGAGTCGTTACCCAGTTCTGGACGGACGTCGATTGGGGCGACGTGGATTATATGTTCGTCGATATGCCTCCCGGAACGGGCGACGTACCGCTCACGATATTCCAGAGCCTGCCCGTAGACGGCATCGTTATCGTAACGAGCCCGCAGGAGATGGTCGGCGTCATAGTCGAGAAGGCCGTTAATATGGCGAGGCTTATGAACGTTCCCGTTCTCGGCATCGTCGAGAATATGTCCTACTTTGAATGTCCCGACTGCGGCAAGCGCCACAGCGTGTTCGGTCCCTCCCGCCTTGACGAGACGGCGGCGGAATACGGCATCGGCGTCACAGCCCGCCTGCCCATCGACCCGGTCTTCTCTCAAAAGGTCGACTCCGGTGAGATCGAGAGCGTCAGCGGAGACTGGCTCGACGGGCTCGTTGACCACATAGAGAAAATATAATCGGGGATCAGAGGTCAAATACCATGGAAGTGGGATTTTCAAGCGAAAAATATCTTAAGTTGCAGGCGGAGCACATCAAGGAGCGCATAGAGAAATTCGGAGGCAAGCTTTACCTCGAGTTCGGCGGCAAGCTTTTCGACGATTATCACGCCTCCCGCGTCCTGCCCGGCTTCGCTCCGGACAACAAAATAAAGATGCTCCTTGAGCTCAAGGACAAGGCTGAGATCATAATCGCGATCAACGCCGCCGATATTGAAAAGAACAAGGTCCGCGGGGATTACGGGATCACCTACGATCTCGACGTTCTCCGCCTGGTCGACGCCTTCCGCGGCTTCGGGCTTTACGTCGGCAGCGTGGTAATAACCCAGTTCGCCGGTCAGAGCGCGGCAGAGGGCTTTAAGAAGAGGCTCGAGGCGCTCGGGCTCAAGGTCTATCTTCACTATCCGATCGAGGGCTACCCCGCGAACGTGGACAAGATAGTGTCCGACGAGGGCTACGGGAAGAACGAGTACATAGTCACCTCCCGCCCGCTCGTCGTAGTCACCGCGCCGGGGCCCGGCAGTGGGAAGATGGCGACCTGCCTCTCACAGCTCTACCAGGATAAGAAGCACGGCGTCTCCGCGGGTTACGCGAAGTTTGAGACCTTTCCGATCTGGAACCTGCCCTTAAAGCACCCGGTGAACGTAGCCTACGAGGCCGCCACCGCCGATTTAAACGACGTAAATATGATCGACCCCTTCCACCTTGAGGCTTACGGCGAGCTCACCGTAAACTACAACCGCGACGTGGAGATATTCCCCGTCCTCCGCGCCCTCTTCGAGAAGATATCCGGCGGCGATAGCCCGTATAAATCGCCCACCGATATGGGCGTCAATATGGCGGGCAACTGCATTATCGACGACGAGGTGTGCAGAAGGGCGAGCAAGGCCGAGATAATAAGGCGGTACTTCGCCGCCATGTGCGCAAAGACGAAGGGCCTCTCCGACGGGGCCGACGTCGATAAGATCAAGTTCCTTATGAACAGCGTCGGCGTCACCGAGGCCGACAGGGACGCGAGGGCCGAGGCCCTTATGAAGTCCGAGGAGACCGGCGGCGAGCCCGCGATGGCGATAAAGCTTTCTGACGGCAGGGTCGTCACCGGAAAGACCTCTCAGCTTTTAGGCGCGGCGAGCGCCGCCCTCCTGAACGCGCTCAAGGCGCTCGGCGGGATAAGCGACTCCATCCGCCTTATGAGCCCGAGCATAATCGAGCCCGTGCAGGATCTCAAGGTCAACCATCTCGGCGGCAAAAACCCGAGGCTCCACACCGACGAGGTGCTGGTCGCCCTCTCCATCTGCGCCGCGACCAATCCCGTGGCGGAGATCGCGATGCAGCAGCTTGAGAAGCTGAAGGGCTGCGAGGCTCACTCCACCGTTATCCTCTCTCAGGTCGACGAAAACCTGATGAAGAAGCTGGGGATAAACCTCACCTGTGAGCCCGTATACGAATCAAAGAAGCTCTATCACAAATAATAAGGGAGGCGGGGAAAACGAACGCACGTGAGCTTATAAGATCGAAGATATCCGGCGAGCGGCTTTTCCACGCCTATATAATCAGCGGCGGCAGCCCGGAGGACAGGGACGAGGCGGCGCTCTTCATAGCCGAGGCCGCGCTCTGCGAGGGCAGCCCCGCCCCATGCGGAAGGTGCAGGCACTGCGAAAAGGTCAGAAGCGGTATGCATCCCGACCTCGTTTTCATCGAGCGGGAGCCGGACGCGAAGGAGATCAAAGTCGGCCAGATGCGCGCCGTCCGATCCCGCGCCTTCGTTCTGCCGAACGAGGCGGAAAGAAGCGTTTACGTCGTCCGCGACGCGGACACGATGCGCCTCGAGGCGCAGAACGCCATGCTGAAGGTGTTTGAGGAGCCCCCGGCTCACGCGATGTTCATTCTCCTGTGCTCGAGCGCAGAGGGGCTTATAGCCACCGTCCGCTCAAGATGCGTAGAGATATCGCTTCCCCCGAAGGGGCGCGAGATGCCCGAGCTGGCGGCGAGGCTTCTTTCCTCAAAAACCGGCTATGATATTATGAAAGCGGCTCTCGAGCTTGAGAAGCTAACGAGGCCGGAGCTTGTCGATATGATATCCGCCATCCGCGAGTGCGCCCTTCGCGAGTACAAGGCGGGCAGGCTCGGCGCAGAAAAGCTCGCCCAAATCTCAGCCGGAATGGACAGGGCGGAAAAGTTTATGGCGCACAACGTATCCGCGGGATATATCTCAGGCGTCGTGATGACGGCATTTATATAAATTGTAGGTGATCTAATGGCTGAAGTTATTAGCGTAAGATTTAAGAATAAGGGCAAGGTATATTTCTTTGACCCGGCGGGAGTGACCGCGAAGCAGGGCGACAGTCTCGTCGTTGAGACTGCGAAGGGGCTCGAATTTGCCGAGTGCGTCGCGGGAAATCACCAGGTGGACGACGCCGCCGTGTGCGCCCCGCTGCGCCCTGTTATCAGGCTCGCCACCGCCGAGGACGAGCGCCTCGCCGCTGAGAACCGCGCGAAGGAGGCGGAGGCGTTCGACATATGCAGGCGCAAGATCGAGGAGCGCAACCTCGAGATGAAGCTTGTGGACGTGGAGTTCAACTTTGAGGGGAACAAGATTCTGTTCTTCTTTACCTCGGACGGGCGAGTCGACTTCCGCGAGCTCGTCAAGGACCTCGCCGGGGTGTTCAAGACCCGCATCGAGCTTCGGCAGATCGGAGTCCGCGACGAGGCGCGTATGCTGGGCGGTCTCGGCATCTGCGGAAGGCCCTTCTGCTGCGCCCAGTTTCTCGACGATTTCCAGCCCGTGAGCATCAAGATGGCGAAGACCCAGGGCTTCTCCCTCAACCCCGCGAAGATCTCCGGGGCCTGCGGCAGACTTATGTGCTGCCTTAAGTACGAGGAGGACGCCTACGAGGAGCTTGTGAAGCTCGTGCCGAAGGTGGATTCCTTCGTCGATACGCCCGCCGGAAAGGGCTCGGTAATCGACGTAAACCTTCTGAAGAGCACCGTGAGGGTCAAGATAGACGATTCGAGCGAGCTTATGATAAAGACGTTCAACGCAAGCGAGATAACCGTCCTCGGCGGCAAGGCCAAACGCGCAGAGTACCTTCAGCAGAAGGCGGAGGGCAAGCTTCCGGAGGAAAAGCCCGCCGTCAAGCTTCGCAGAGCCGTCCCCGTCGCCCCGGTCTCCCCTGCCACGGAGGTTTCGGAAAAGCCGGATAATGATTCAAAAAAGCGCGGCGGCGCTCATAAGCCGCCCCGCCAGCAGCATGCCGCCCAGCCGGAGAGCCGCCCCGCCGAAAAGGCGAAGCCGGAGGCTCAGCCCCGCTCTGAGCACAAGAATTACCGCCGCTATCACAGGAAAAAGGGCTTTGATAACCGCGATAATGCACACTCCGGCGAATAATGTCGAAAACTTTTCTCCTCAAAGTCTTGACTAAGCCCGATTTATGTGGTATTATCATTAAGCAATAAGGAGCGGCATCCGCCGCTCCCCACATATCGCGGAGTAGAGCAGTTGGTAGCTCGTCGGGCTCATAACCCGGAGGTCGCAGGTTCAAGTCCTGTCTCCGCAACCAAAAAGCACAGTCCACCCGATGGGTGGGCTGTGCTTTTGCGTTATGGTGGTGGAGTAGGCTTTCGTTCTCCGGGTTATGAGACCGACGAGCGCAGCTCGTTGGGATTTGCGGCCACGCGCTGCCAGTGGCAGATGAAGCGGGGGCGCAAATACCGCAGCGGTCAAAAAATGCGAGGGCGGTTAAGCCCGAAGCAGTTTTTGAGCACTGCCAGCGGTGCGGAGCGAGCTTACCGGAAAGCGGTGGACAAGCTGACAGAGCTTTTGATTGCTGAAGGTGCGCTCCATGCTGTTCGGCTGAAA
>ONGN01000022.1 GCA_900317385.1 uncultured Eubacteriales bacterium | reverse complement strand
CACCGAGGCCGGAGAAATAAGCGATCCTCTTCTGTCAATAGAGGAAGTGTATGGCCGTGATGCATTAAGGAAAAGCATTTTGGATAGTGCTGAGGCCGGGCCGGCTCCGATCGGACAGCTAACGGTGTACGGCTCCTGCTATGCGGCAAAGGCCTCAATGGGATTCTACCTCGCGGAAACCTACGGCGAAGAGCAGCTGATAAAAGTGGCTCTTGATCCGGATAACATTGAACTCTACATTGGAATAAGTCGGGATGAGCTGTTCGATAATTGGACGGAATTTATTATGGCTCCGGCTTAATAACATGCTTCTCCCACAGAAACGCAATTAACCGAAAGGAAAACATACCGCTATGGCCTCGATTTTGCTTGCCGTTATATATCTCGCGTTCATAAGCCTCGGCCTCCCGGATTCGCTTTTGGGCTCGGCGTGGCCCGTTATGCATCAGGAGCTCGGCGCTCCTCTCTCCTCCTCCGGCATTATTTTTATGATAATCTCAGGGGGAACGATAGTCTCGAGCCTTTTGAGCGACAGGCTGACCCGCCGCTTCGGCGCGGGAGCCGTGACAGCCTTTTCCGTTGCCATGACGGCGGCGGCTCTCTTCGGCTTCTCACTTAGCCGCTCCTTCATTATGCTCTGCCTTATGGCCGTGCCCTACGGGCTCGGCGCGGGCGGAGTGGACGCCGCGCTCAACAACTACGTCGCCCTCCACTACAAGAGCCGCCATATGAGCTGGCTGCACTGCATGTGGGGCGTCGGCGCCTCGGTCGGCCCTTACATAATGAGCGCCTGCCTCACCGCGGGCAGGGGCTGGAGCTCCGGGTACAGGACGATCGGCTTTATTCAGGTCGCCCTGACCGCCGTCCTCTTCCTCACCCTGCGTCTGTGGAAGAGCGGCGAAGGCTCAGCGGATGAGAAAAAGCGCGAGCCGCTGCCGCTTAAAAAGATAGTCTTCCTACCCGGAGTAAAGGAGATAATGCTCGCCTTCTTCTCTTACTGCGCCCTTGAGCAGACGGTTGGGCTTTGGGCTTCGAGCTATCTCGTCACCGTACGCGGGATAGACGCCGAGACGGCGGCGGCTTACGGCAGCCTGTTCTTCCTCGGCATCACCGTGGGCAGAGCGGCAAGCGGCTTTGTCACCTTTAAGCTGAACGACAGCCAGATGGTGCGCCTCGGACAGTGCTTTATTATCATAGGCGTCGCCCTCATTATGATACCGCTCGGAAACGCCTTTGCCCTCGCGGGTCTTGTCCTCGTCGGTCTAGGCTGCGCCCCTATATATCCGAGCATAATCCACTCCACGCCCGAACACTTCGGCGCCTCGCGCTCACAGGCGATAATCGGAGTTCAGATGGCGAGCGCCTACGTCGGCACCTCGCTCATGCCCCCGCTCTTCGGCCTTATCTCCGGCTTTGCCGGGGTCGGCCTTCTGCCCTTCTACCTCCTCGCCCTATTGATACTTATGGCGGTCATGCACGAGAAGATGCTGAAAGCGGTCAAAAAAGCAAAAACGGCGGGGAGCGTTTAGCTCCCCGCCTCTTCTTTATTCGCCTTTCAGCTCTTTCAGACAGCTTGCGCAGACCGTCTTGCCCTTGAATTCCGCCACTTCCTTCGAGCTCCCGCAAAAGATGCAGGTGGGCTCGAATTTTTTCAGGATGACGCAGTCGTTCTCCGTAAAAATCTCAACCGGATCCTTTATCTCAAGATTCAGCGTTCTGCGCAGCTCTATCGGCAGCACTATACGGCCGAGATCGTCAAGCCTTCTTACAATTCCCGTCGCTTTCACGTTATGTTACCTCCGTTCTGATCGCAGCGCGATCAATCTTTCCCATTTATTGTAACATACAGTAAAATTTTGTCAATACCAAATTTGCAAATTTTGTAAATTTTTTCCGGCGTACCACAAAATATGGGAAAGCGGGGGAAAAAGACGCGAACGGAGGCATTTTTGCGCGGAAAATATTATGGAAACCGGGCTGCAAGTTGCTTTTTCGAAGATTTTTCGGTCCCCTCATCCCGGCGGTTGACATTGGCGGCGGAATTTAATATAATTGGAGAGTTAGGGCTTTGCCCTAAATAATTATTACGCGGCAGCCGGTCGCGGGAATGGAGCAGATTCAAATGAAAAACAGCGAAAAAACACTTGATATGATCGTAAACCTCTGCAAGGCGAGAGGCTATATCTACGCGGGCAGCGAGATATACGGCGGACTTGCCAACTCCTGGGATTACGGTCCTCTCGGCGTTGAGTTCAAGAACAACGTCAAAAAGGCCTGGCTCAAAAAGTTCGTTCAGGAGAGCCCCTACAACGTCGGCCTTGACGCCGCCATAATAATGAACCCGCAGACCTGGATAACGACGGGTCACGTTGCAAGCTTTTCCGACCCCCTTCTTGACTGCAAGGCCTGCAAGTCCCGCCACCGCGCCGACAAGCTTATCGGCGACGAGCACCCCGAGGTAAACGTGGACGCTCTCTCCTTCGACGAGATGGACAAGTTCATAGCCGAGCACGAGGACGTCGTCTGCCCCGTCTGCGGCAAGCACGACTTTACCCCGATCCGCAAGTTCAACCTTATGTTCAAGACCGCCATCGGCGTTACCGAGGACTCCTCCTCCACCGTATATCTCCGCCCGGAGACCGCTCAGGGCATTTTCGTAAACTTCGCAAACGTCCAGCGCACCACCCGCAAAAAGCTGCCCTTCGGCGTCTGCCAGGTGGGCAAGGCCTTCCGCAACGAGATCACCCCGGGCAACTTCACCTTCCGCACCCGCGAGTTCGAGCAGATGGAGTGCGAGTTCTTCTGCAAGCCGGGCACCGACCTTGAGTGGTTCGCCTATTGGAAGCAGTTCTGCATCGACTGGCTCAAGAGCCTCGGCATCAGGGAGGAAAACCTCCGCTACCGCGACCACGAGGCCGCCGAGCTTGCCTTCTACTCCAAGGCGACGACCGATATTGAGTACGCCTTCCCGTTCACCGACTGGGGCGAGCTCTGGGGCATTGCCGACCGCACCGATTACGACCTTGGCCGCCATCAGGAGGCCAGCGGCAAGGACCTCACCTATTACGATCAGGAGGCAAACGAGCACTATATCCCCTACGTTATTGAGCCGAGCCTCGGCTGCGACCGCGTAGCCCTCGCCTTCCTCTGCGACGCATACGATGAGGAGCACCTCGTTGACGGGAACGGCAAGGAGGACGTCCGCACCGTTCTTCACCTCCACCCCTTCCTCGCGCCCTTCAAGTGCGCCGTTCTCCCCCTCTCCAAGAAGCTTTCAGAAAAGGCCATGGAGGTTAGAAACGAGCTCGCGAAGGACTTTATGGTCGACTTTGACGACGCCGGCTCCATCGGCAAGAGATACCGCCGCCAGGACGAGATAGGCACCCCCTTCTCCGTTACCTACGACTTCGACTCCGAAACGGACGGCTGCGTTACCGTCCGCGACCGCGACACCATGGAGCAGGTCCGCATACCCATCGCCGAGCTCAAGAGCTATATCGCCGAAAAGGTCAAGTTTTAAGCTATGAGCTCATTTCTTTCAAAGCTCATTGTGCCGCCGCGGGAGCACAAGGACAAGCTTCCGCCGCGGCTTATGAAGGCGCTCAGGATACTGGGGTATATAAGCCTCCCGTTTTTCCCGCTCTTCTGCCTTTTGGTTCTGGATTATATGAATTTTTCCGGGCTGACGGCGCTCAAGACCTTCGTAACTCAGCAGACGATGAGCCTTCTCTTCGAGATCATCGTTATGGAGGTCCTTTTCCTTGACCTCACCCTCCTCTGCGGCAGGGCCGTGATATCCGGCGGGATAATGGGCTTTCTCTCGATCCTCTGCGCCTATATCAACTACACGAAGATGGCGCTGAACGGCAACCACTTCCACCCGAGGGATATCACTATGGTATCGGACCTCGGCGGGCTCTCGACCTTTATAAGCGGCAACGTGCCGATATGGTACATCATCGGCAGTATAGTGATCGTTATCTGGGTCGTCGCCTTCGGCCTTTTGGGTACGCGGCTTCCGCTTCGCTGGTTCGTGCGCCTTCCCATACTCGCCGTCGGCCTTTTGATAACCGCGGTCTCCTTCTCGAACAGCACGAAGTCTAACGCGATCTTGGGGAAATTCGGCATGTCCTTCATGGATTCCGCCCTCCAGACCTCGAACTACCGCGCCAACGGCTTCGTCGGCGCTTTTACGATCAACACGCTGATGCTGAGGACGGAACCGCCCGAGGGCTACTCCGAGGCCGCGATCGACGCTCTTTTGGAGGGCTATTCCGGCTCTCCCGCCTCGTCCTCGGAAAAATACGACGTTATCGTAGTTCTGAGCGAGAGCTTTTTCGACGTCCGTCGCCTGAACGATACGACCTTTTCCGAAAATCCCATACCGAATTACGACAGGATAATCGACCTTCCCGGCGCATACTCCGGTATGATGTACTCCACCGCCTCCGGCGGCGGGACGGTGAGGCCGGAATTTGAGATACTGACCGGGCTCTCGACAGACTACCTGCACGACGTTTCGAGCCCATACGAGCTCCTGAACGGACCGGTCGAGGGCTTCGTATCAAATTACAAGGCCGCGGGCTATCACACGGTTGCCTATCACCCCTACCACAAGGCTTTCTACAGCCGCGACAAGGCCTACGGCAATATCGGCTTCGACGAGTTTTTGGGCGCTGAGGACGTTGCGGACGAGGTTTATCTCAAGTACCGCCGCGGTCTCGTTACCGACGAATCGAGTCTCAGGGTCATGGAGCATATACTTGACGCTTCCTCTGACCCCACCTTCCTTTTAGCGATAACCATGGAGTGCCATCAGCCCTACACCCCGATGGAGGGCGACGTTACGAGCATCACGGTTCAGAACCCCAATATGTCGGACGACGTGCTCGGCCTCGTCACCGTTTTTACGAACGGCCTGCACGACGCTGACGCTATGCTCGGCGACCTCGTAGACTACATCGACGGGCGCGAGAGGCCGACGATACTCCTGTTCTTCGGCGACCATATCCCGTCCCTCGGCGCGAACAGGGCGGCCTACGTCCAGTCCGGAACGACGGAGCAGGGCGACTCCGCCGCCGATAACGAGTTTTACTATTCCGGCCCCTTCATCATCTATTCAAACACGGGCGCGGAGAGCCATATGCTGACCTCGAAGAAGGATAACAAGGTCTCGAGCTATTACCTCCTTGAGATAATCGCCGAGATGACGGGCTCCGCCGAGACCCCGTATATGCAGCTTTTGGCGGATTATTACGAAAAGGTGCCCTACTACCACGTCCGGCTCGACGTTCCCGAGACGGAGGATATTAAGGCGCTGAAGCATATGCACGAGCTTATAAGCTACGACAGGATAATGGGCGAGAGGTATTCGGTAAAATGAAGCTTGAGGACAGGATCAATAAAGCCGCCGAGGGCTCTGATGAGCCGAAGCTCAGCGCCGGCGAGGGCTTTGTAAAATTCATAAGGCCGGCGGGCGCCGCCCTCTTTCTCATTCTCTTCGTTATCGTGACCGTTTTCCTCTTTACGGCGAAGGGAGCCCCCGTCGAGGGCTACGAGCCGCCGCACGACTCCGCCTACTACCGCGGGAATATCTCCGAGCTTGCCGCCGAGATAGAGGAGCATATGCTCCCACTCATCGGCGCCGAGGGCGTGACCGTCTCCGTTTCGGGCGGAAAGGTTGCCTTTTCCGGAGGCGAGGACGGGCTTAGAGCGGTTCGTCAGGGCGTTATCCACTACTACGCCGAGGATCTATTTGAGTTTTCGCAGAAATAAACATTTAGGGACAACCGGATCGGCTCTCGCAGGCAATAGGGCTTTGCACTATTCCACCGTAGGGAGCGATGCCCTCATCGCTCCGCGGATTTTGCAACCGGATCTGTAATTCGCGGAGGCATGTGGGCATGCCTCCCTACGAATCTTAGGATATTTTGCCGAGGCAAAGCCGCGTCAAGAACGATTAAAAATAGTATTTGTCCACTATCTGAGCGGCGGGGAGACCCGCCCTTTAGTATTAGAGGTGAATTAAATGTCAGATACGATCGCCGCCGTCGGCACGGGCGATAAGAAAAGCGCGATAGGCATAGTCCGCATGTCCGGCGACAGAGCCGCCGATATCCTCGAAAGGGTCTTCCGCCCTAAACACGGCTCCGTTTCCGAAATGAAGGCGGGCAGGCTTTATTACGGCGAGCTTCTGGACGCCTTCGGCGAGGTGATCGACCTCTGCCTTGCGACCGTATCCCGCGCGCCGAAAAGCTATACGGGCGAGGACACGGCGGAACTCCATTGCCACGGAAGCCCCGTGATACTCTCCGAGGCTCTCTCCTCCCTCTTTCGCGCCGGAGCGCGTCAGGCCGAGGCGGGGGAATTTACGAAGCGGGCCTTTCTTAACGGGAAGCTCGACCTTACGGGAGCAGAGGCGGTTGCCGATATGATAGACGCGGAGAGCCCGCTCGCCGCGAAAAACGCCGTTTTGCAGCTCTCCGGCTCTATTTTCGAGAAAGCGGAGGGGATATATTCCTCCCTTATATCCATCTCCTCGCATTTTCAGGCGACTATCGACTTCCCGGACGACGGTATAGAGGATTTCCGCCTTTCAGAATACCGCGGCACGCTTAATGCCGCCCGCGAAGAGCTGAGCCGCCTCGCCTCGACCTACGAGCGCGGGCGCTACGTGCGCGAGGGTCTGCCCTGCGCCATAGTCGGTAGACCTAACGTCGGGAAATCCAGCCTCTTCAACGCACTTTTAGGCTACGAGAGAGCCATCGTGACCCCGATTGCCGGAACGACCCGCGATATATTAAACGAGACGCTGACGATAGGCGGTCTCGCCCTTAAAATGACGGACACGGCGGGGCTTAGAGAAGCCGAGGACGCGGCGGAGGCCGCAGGGATTGAAAGAGCAGAGGCGGCGGCGGGCGAGGCAAGGCTCGTTATCGGCGTTTTCGACGGGTCTCAGCCGCTAAAGCCCGAGGATGAGCGCACTCTCCTCGCGCTGAGCCGCGCTCCCGCCGCGATAGCCGTTATCAATAAATCCGACCTTCCCCGGGCTGTCGGCGATATCCCCGGGGCGGTTCCCGTCTCGGCGAAGACCGGGCAGGGGATAGACGGGCTCGCAGAGAAAATTGGTCTCGCCCTCAAGCCCTACTCCGGCGATGGCGGCGGGCTTTTGACGAACGCCCGCCACCTGTCACATATTGCGGGCGCGAGAGACGCGGTATCAGCCGCGATCGACGCCCTCGACCTCGGGCTGACGCCGGACGCCGTGCTCACGGTGCTGGAGGAGGCGCAGTCCGCCCTCGCCTCGCTGATGGGCAGGAACCTGAGGGACGACGTTATTGGCGACATCTTCTCCCGCTTCTGTGTAGGTAAATAACTTAAAAAAGCTTGAAGAGCCGGGGCTGCCCCGGCTCTTCAAGCTTTTTTCTTTATATTAAGTCTTTTTTCTCTGCTCTCTCTATCTGCTTCTGCCACGTTTTTCCCGTCTGCTCTTTCAGAAATGCGACTAAGGGCTGAAGGTCCTGCACGCTGTCCCAAGCCTCAAGCGCTGCGAAATACGCTCGGCGATCCTCTTCATGGATTACGATCGGCGGGTGGTTATGAAGGACGAGCAGATAATTCATAATAAGTCGCCCCGTGCGCCCGTTCCCGTCCGCAAACGGATGGATATTCTCAAACTTCGCGTGAAAGTAAGCTGCTGCGATCAGCGCCTTTTCGTCCGTAACCTCTTGAAGCTCTGCTATCAGCTCGTCCATTTCCTCGGCTACGTCCTCGGGCGCCGCTCCGATCTCTTCTCTCCCGGTCACATAGTCGTGCCTTTTATACTCGCCCGGGCGTTCTCCTATTTTGAAGCGCCGGGTATCATAGGTGTTCTCGGTGAGCTTATATTGGAATTCTTTAATAAGGCTTTCGTCGATCGGGCGGCGCTTGCTGAAGGAAGCAAAGAACAGTTCGTTTGCTTCCTTCGCGTTTCTTATCTCAAACAGTGTGCGCAGATCTCCTGTGTAAGAGGTAACGCCGTCGTGATCAAAGATCTCTCTGGTATCGTGGTAGGTGATTTTTTCGTTTTCGATCTTGCCGGAGTGATAAGCAAATGCAATACTGTGACCGTTCAGCGCCTCTGCAAGCTCAGCGTCGTTTGAAATTCCGCGCCGACGCCACAGGCTAACTGCCTTTTCATAGTTTGTCATGGTTTCACCTCTCTCCCGCTTCTTCTCTGTTATTATACCACGTCTTTAATGAAATGGACAGGTTTTTCTGCGATTGCCACGACATTGCAAATAAGCGCTTTGTCAACTTGACTAATAATTTTCTTTACCGCGTTAAATCGGCATTGAAAACGATGAAATTGGCTTAAAGCGATTGACAAGAGCCTTTTCTTTATGCTAAATTTCACATAAAATTCAAGATAATTGAATTTGTATACTCCGACCGCCGCCATAAGGGGCGGTTCCTGTATAAATCGGAATCAAGAATTTGAAAAGGAGAATAAAAATGAAAAAGACGCTTGCACTCGTTCTTGCAGTACTTATGTGCGTCGCCCTCTTCACCGGCTGCGCCGAGAAGACCGAGGGTACCGACGGAAACACCGACGGCTCCAAGAACAACACCTTTAAGATCGGCGCCAGCGGTCCTCTCACCGGAGACGCCGCCATCTACGGCACCGCCGTTATGAACGCCGCGAAGATCGCCGTTGACGAGATCAACGCCAAGGGCGGCTATCAGATCGAGTTCAACCCCCAGGACGACGAGGCTGACGGCGAGAAGGCCGTTAACGCCTACAACACCCTGATCGACTGGGGCATGCAGGTAATGTGCGGACCCGTAACCACCGGCTCCGCCATCGCCGCCTCCGCCGAGGCTTACAAGGGCCGCGTATTCTGCCTGACCCCCTCCGCCTCCTCCACGGACGTTACCGCGAATAAGGACAATATGTTCCAGCTCTGCTTCACCGACCCCAACCAGGGCACCGGCGCCGCTACTTACATGGCTGAGAATATGCCCGGCCACAAGATCGCCGTTATCTACAGAAACGACGACGCCTATTCCCAGGGAATCCGCGACACATTCTACGCCGAGGCTCAGGCCAAGGGTCTTGAGATAGTCTACGAGGGCACCTTCACCAAGGACACCCAGACCGACTTCTCCGTTCAGCTCACCGCCGCTCAGGCCGCAGGCGCTGACCTTATGTTCCTCCCCATCTACTATCAGCCCGCTTCCGTCATCCTCACCCAGGCCAAGGCCATGAACTACGCCCCCACCTTCTTCGGCGTTGACGGTATGGACGGAATCCTCACCATGGAGGGCTTCGATACCTCTCTTGCCGAGGG
Organism: uncultured Eubacteriales bacterium; assembly: GCA_900317385.1. Taxonomy (GTDB): domain Bacteria; phylum Bacillota; class Clostridia; order Oscillospirales; family Oscillospiraceae; genus RUG626. The sequence goes on along the minus strand of ONGN01000022.1, from coordinate 10,539 downwards.
CGTTATGCTCCTTACCCCGTTCGCTGCCGACGCTGACGACGAGATGACCAAGGCCTTCGTCGCTGAGTACGAGAAGCGCTACGGCGAGACCCCCAACCAGTTCGCCGCCGACGGTTACGACGTTATCTACGTTCTTTACAACGCCCTGATCGACTCCGGCTGCACCCCCGACATGAGCGCCTCCGAGATCTGCGATAAGCTTATCGCCCAGATCCAGACCATGAGCTACGACGGACTTACCGGCAAGGCCATGACCTGGGGCTCCAACGGCGAGGTCTCCAAGATGCCCGTTGCCGTCGTTATCAAGGACGGCGTGTACGTCTCCGCCTGAATTACAGTAACAACATAACATAAGGGCCGTCGGCAAGGCGGCCCTTTCCCGCATTTTACAAAGAAAGCATATTTCACGAGAAAGAGAGGCGCAAATATGGGATTTTTGTCCTACCTGATAAGCGGCATAAGCCTCGGAAGCGTTTACGCCATTATCGCGCTCGGCTATACCATGGTCTACGGTATAGCGAAAATGCTCAACTTCGCCCACGGCGACGTTATAATGATCGGAGGCTACGTATCGTTCTGCGGAATGATGTACCTCGGCGTAAACGGATGGCTCGCTCTTCTTCTGGCGATGGCCGTCTGCACCATCCTCGGAATACTTATCGAGGGCCTTGCCTACCGCCCGCTCCGCCAGGCGGCTTCGCTCGCCGTTCTCATAACGGCGATAGGCGTAAGCTATTTTCTGCAGAATTCCGCTCTGCTCATCTTCGGCGCTACTCCGAAGGTGTATCAGCCTCTCATCCCGCTTATGAACGCGGCGGGCGAGCCGAACGCTCTGAAGCTCTTCGGCGGTCAGCTCTCCATCTCATATATCTCCCTCTTCACCATGCTGACCTGCGTCGTTATTATGATCGCTCTCACCTGGTTTACGGGCCACACGAAGCTCGGCAAGGCCATGCGCGCCTGCTCCGAGGATAAGGACGCCGCGAGACTCATGGGAATAAGCGTCGACAGGACGATATCCCTCACCTTCGCCATCGGCTCCGCCCTCGCCGCCGTCGCCGGAGTCCTGCTCTGCTCCTTCAACCCGACTCTTATGCCGACTACCGGCTCGATGCCCGGAATCCGCGCATTTACCGCCGCCGTTTTCGGCGGCATAGGCTCGATACCCGGCGCTCTGCTCGGCGGACTACTTATCGGCATTATCGAGGCGATGGCAAAGGCTTATATCTCGACCCAGCTCGCGAACTCCGTCGTCTTCGCCGTGCTCATCATCGTGCTGCTCGTGCGCCCTGCCGGACTTCTGGGCAAGCGCATGACCGAGAAAGTCTGAGGTGAGCTTTATGAACAAGCTTAAGAAGCATACAAAAGTCGATTTTGCGACTTATCTCGGCGTTATCGCCGCATGGGGGCTCGTTATGCTGGCTCAGGGCCAGCACTGGCTCGGCCGCTCAACTACGGGACTTTTAGTTCCGATCTGCTGCTACGCCGTTATGGCGATCTCCCTTAATCTGACCGTCGGCATTATGGGCGAGCTCAGCCTCGGCCACGCGGGCTTTATGGGCGTCGGCGCCTTTACCGGGGTCGTCGTATCCCAGAGCCTTGCCGCCTCGGTCGACTCTCCCGTTCTCCGCCTCGTCCTTGCGATGGTCGTCGGAGCTATTCTCGCGGGAATTACCGGATTTCTTATCGGTATCCCCGTTCTCCGCCTTCGCGGAGACTATCTCGCCATAGTCACTCTTGCCTTCGGCGAGATCATAAAGGAGCTCATAACCTGCCTCATCGTCGGCCACGATGAAAACGGGCTCCACATAGTATTCAACTACAACGGACTGAAGGGCGCCGCAGATCTCAATATGACGCCCGCAGGAAAGATTATCATAAAGGGCGCCCAGGGCGCGACAGGCACCGATACCATCGCCACGTTTACGGCGGGCATCGTTCTCCTCCTCGTCGCCCTCGTTATCGTCCTCAACCTCATCCACAGCCGCACGGGCCGCGCGGTCATGGCGCTGAGGGATAACCGCATCGCCGCCGAAAGCGTCGGCATCCCCGTTACGAGATACAAGATGACGGCCTTCGTCATCTCCGCCGCTATCGCGGGCTCGGCGGGAGCTCTGTACGGCCTCAACTACTCGAACCTCGTCGCCTCAAAATTCGACTTCAACACCTCGATACTCGTTCTCGTCTTCGTCGTTCTGGGCGGGCTCGGCAATATGTGGGGCTCGATACTCGCGGCAGTCGTGCTCTACGTTCTGCCCGAGGAGCTGAGAGCTCTCGGAAACTTCCGTATGCTTATATACGCCGTCGTTCTCATCGCCGTTATGCTCGGAACGAACAGCGCCGGCGGCAGAGCTCTCTTTTCAAAGCTCATTCCGCATAAAAAGAAAAGGGAGGAGGTCTGACAATGGCAAGAGTAACTTCTAAAAACGACAGCCCGCTCGTACCGATGCCGTCCGACTCGTATATACCCCAGCGCGACCTCGGCAAGACCCCGATACTTGAGTGCAAGCATCTCGGCATAGACTTCGGCGGCCTTACCGCCGTTAAGGACTTCAATATGACCATCGGCCGCACGGAGATAGCGGGCCTTATCGGGCCGAACGGAGCCGGAAAGACCACGGTCTTCAACCTTCTTACGAAGGTATATCAGCCCACTCGCGGCACGATTCTTTTGGACGGCAACGACACCCACGGTATGACCACCGTCCAGATAAACAGGGCGGGAATAGCCCGCACCTTCCAGAACATCCGCCTCTTCACGAATATGACCGTGCTCGAAAACGTGCTCGTCGGCCTGCACCACGACATAAAATGCAGTCTTCCCGAATCTATTCTCCGCCTTCCCCGCTACTGGAGAGGCGAGCGCATAGCGAAGGAGAGAGCCCTTGAGCTTCTTTCCATCTTCGATATGCAGGATCTCGCCGAGGTGAGCGCCGGAGCCCTGCCTTACGGAGCGCAGCGCAGGCTTGAGATAGTCCGCGCCCTCGCAACGAAGCCGAGCCTGCTCCTGCTCGACGAGCCCGCTGCAGGCATGAATCCCTCCGAGACCACCGAGCTTATGGAGAACATCGTTAAGATCCGCGACACCTTCGGGATAGCGATACTGCTCATCGAGCACGATATGAACCTCGTTATGGGCATCTGCGAGGGCATCGCCGTTTTGAACTTCGGCGAGATCATCGCGAAGGGCACCCCCGCCGATATCCAGTCCAACCCCACCGTCATCGAGGCCTACCTCGGAAAGAAAAAGGAGGCGTGAGATGGAAACGATACTGAAAGTTGACAACGCCAACGTATATTACGGGGCAATACACGCGATAAAGGGCGTCTCCTTCGAGGTTAAGGAGGGCGAGATCGTGACCCTTATCGGGGCGAACGGAGCCGGAAAGACCACCACGCTCCAGACGATATCCGGCCTTCTCCGCTCGAAGACCGGAAGCATCGAGTTCTGCGGCGAGGATATCAGCCGCGTGCAGGCTCACAAGATCGTTGAAAAGGGCCTCGCCCAGGTCCCCGAGGGAAGGCGCATCTTCGCCCAGATGACGGTTCAGGAGAACCTTGAGATGGGCGCCTACACCTCGCCCGCCGATATGGATAAAAACCTTGAGCGCGTATTCGAGCAGTTCCCGAGGCTGAAGGAGAGGCGCAGGCAGATCGGCGGCACCCTCTCCGGCGGCGAGCAGCAGATGCTCGCCATGGGCAGAGCCCTTATGTGCTCACCGAAGCTTATGATGCTGGACGAGCCGAGCATGGGCCTCGCCCCCATCTTAGTCGAGCAGATATTCGACATCATCAAGGAGCTCCACAAGAGCGGCACGACGATACTCCTCGTCGAGCAGAACGCGCAGATGGCGCTCTCCGTCGCCGACAGAGCCTACGTTATGGAGACCGGCAAGATAACCCTCTCCGGCACGGGCAGGGAGCTCGCCGCCAGCGAAGAGGTAAAGAAAGCCTATCTCGGCGGCTAAAGCCTTTAATAGCAAAATCACCCGCGGGTTATTCCCGCGGGTTTTTTATTACTTTGACGAAAAATAAACAAAACCCCCGATTTTTTGATTTTAGCTCTTTTCTTCTTTGTTGAAATAGTATATAATGATTGTGTGTGTTGATATGGGGGATATCATTCACTTCATGCAAATCTATCACAGAAGGGGTTATCGTATGGCTAAACTTAATGAAAAAGCTGTTCAGACTATCCTTGAGATCTGCGGGCGGTACAAAAACGAAAAAACGCCGCTCATGATGATCCTCAGCGATATTCAGAACGAATACGGCTATATTCCTCTCGAGGTACAGGAGATAGTATCTCAGGAGACCGGAATATCCGTAGCGGAGATCTATGGTGTTGTCACGTTCTATTCTTTCTTCTCCCTTACTCCCAAGGGAAAGTACGTCATCGGCTGCTGCCTCGGCACCGCTTGCTACGTCAAGGGCGCTCAGCAGGTGATCGACAAATTCTCCGAGATCCTGAAGATCAAACCGGGCGAGACCACCGAGGACGGGCTGTTCACTCTGGACGCTCTCCGCTGCATCGGCGCCTGCGGCATCGCTCCCGCCGTCAGCATCAACGGCACCGTATATCCCAAGATGAGCGTCGGCGAAGTTCCCAAGATCATTGCGGATTACAAGGCAAAGGAGGCTTGAGAGAATGATAAAAACATTTGAAGATCTTCATGAAAGATCCGCTGCCTGCACCAAGTGCCTCGAGGACAAGCTGAAGGGCCTTGACGATAAGCGTCACATCGTTCTCTGCGGCGGTACCGGCTGCCTTTCCAGCCACTCCGATGAGATAAAGGCGAAGTTCGAGGAAGTCCTCGCCGCCAAGGGCGCAGCCGATAAGGCTACCGTCAATCTCGTCGGCTGCTTCGGCTTCTGCTCACAGGGTCCCTTCGTAAAGATATATCCCGAGGATACCCTTTACCGCCTCGTACATATCGAGGACGTCGAGGAGATCGTCGAGAAGGATATCATCGGCGGCGAGGTCGTCGAGCGTCTGCTTTACGTCGAGCCCGGCACGACCACCAAGGTCACCAAGCAGGACGATATCAACTTCTATAAAAAGCAGCGCCGCGTTGCTCTTTACGGCTGCGGCGTTATCAACCCCGAGGATATAAACGAAGCGCTCGGAATGGGCGCCTTCAAGGGCCTTGAGCGCGCTCTCGGCATGACCCGCCAGGAAGTCGTCGACGAGGTCCTCGCCTCCGGTCTTCGCGGCCGCGGCGGCGGCGGATTCCCCTCCGGCCGCAAGTGGCAGTTCGCTCTCAACGTCGAGAGCGACGAGAAATACGTCGTCTGCAACGGCGACGAGGGCGACCCCGGCGCATTTATGGACCGCTCCATCCTCGAGGGCAACCCCCTCGCAGTTATTGAGGGTATGGTCATCGCCGGATACGCTATCGGCGCTCAGAACGGTTACTTCTACGTCCGCGCCGAGTATCCTATCGCCGTAAGGCGTCTTCGCAACGCCATCAAGCAGGCGCGCGAGATCGGCCTTCTCGGCGAGCACATCCTCGGCACCGATTTCAGCTTCGACTGCCACGTCCGTCTCGGCGCAGGCGCCTTCGTCTGCGGCGAGGAGACCGCCCTTCTTAACTCCATTGAGGGCAAGCGCGGAATGCCGCGTCCCCGTCCTCCCTTCCCGGCCGTCAAGGGTCTCTGGCAGAAGCCCACTATAGTCAACAACGTCGAGACTCTCGCCTGCGTTCCCTACATACTCCGCAACGGCGCCGCTGAGTTCGCCTCCGTCGGCACCGAGCGCTCCAAGGGCACCAAGGTCTTCGCCCTCGGCGGCAAGGTCAACAACGTCGGCCTCGTCGAGGTGCCTATGGGCACCACCCTCCGCGAGCTTATCTACGATATAGGCGGCGGAATCCCGAACGGCAAGAAGTTCAAGGCCATCCAGACCGGCGGACCCTCCGGCGGCTGCCTTACCGAGGAGTTCCTCGATGAGCCTATCGACTTCGACAACCTCGTAGCCAAGGGCTCCATGATGGGCTCCGGCGGAGCCATCGTTATGGACGAGGACAACTGCATGGTCGACGTCGCGAAGTTCTATATGGAGTTCATCTGCGACGAGAGCTGCGGAAAGTGCACCCCCTGCCGCATCGGCACGAAGCGCATTCTTGAGATCCTTACCCGCATAACCGAGGGCAAGGGCACCATGAAGGACCTTGAGGAGCTTGAGGAGCTTGCAGATACGGTCAAGAACAACTCCCTCTGCGCCCTCGGTCAGACCGCCGCTAACCCCGTCGTCTCCACCCTCACTCACTTCAGAGATGAGTATATCGCCCACATTGTGGACAAGAAGTGCCCCTCTCACGTCTGCAAGAACCTTATGGAGTACCACATCATCCGCGACAAGTGCGTCGGCTGCGGAATGTGCGCCAGGGGCTGCCCCGCCAACTGCATCACGAGGACGGATTACGTCGCTCCCGGCAAGAAGCTTGCCGCCATGGAGATCGACCCGAAGGCCTGCGTAAAGTGCGGAGCCTGTATGTCCACCTGTAAGTTCGGCGCGATTGAGAAGAGATAAGGAGGGATAAGCAGATGTCTAAAGTCAACATTAAAATCGAAGGCGTCGCCTATCAGGTCGAAGCCGGCATGACCATACTTGAGGCTGCGAAGGCCTGCGGTTATGAGATCCCCTCCCTTTGCGCCTTTAACCACGGCGAGTGCAACGTCGGCTCCTGCCGCGTCTGCCTCGTTGAGGCCACCGGAGCGAGAGGTCTCGTCGCGAGCTGCGTCTACCCCGTAGCCGAGGGCATGGAGATCCGCATCTCCTCTCCCAAGGCCGTTGAGGCCCGCAGAAGAAGCGTTGAGCTCCTGCTCTCCAACCACAATAAAAACTGCCAGCAGTGCGAGAAGAACGGCAAGTGCGAGCTCCTCCACGTCGCCACCATCACCGGCGCGAAAGAGGACAAGTACACCGGCGTCCAGTCCGAGACTCATCTCGACCAGCTCGCCCCCGCCCTCGTCCGCGACACCTCCAAGTGCGTGCTCTGCGGCCGCTGCATCGCCCGCTGCTCCAACGCTCACGGCCTCGGCATCCTCGGCTTTGAGAACCGCGGCTTTAAAACCTTCGTCTCCCCCGCGGAGAACAGAAGCTTCGCCAACTCCCCCTGCATCCAGTGCGGCCAGTGCGTAAACGTCTGCCCGACCGGTGCTCTTATGGAGAAGAGCGAGATCACGAAGGTCGACGCCGCCCTTAAGAGCGGAAAGCACGTCGTCATTCAGGCCGCCCCGGCCGTCCGCGCCGCTCTCGGCGAGGAGTTCGGCTATCCCGTCGGCACTCCCGTAACCGGCAAGATGATCGCCGCTATGCGCCGCCTCGGCTTCGAGCGCGTATACGACGTAAACTTCGGCGCCGACCTCACCATTATGGAAGAGGGCACGGAGCTTCTCCAACGCCTCAGCGAGGGCGGAGTTCTCCCGATGATCACCTCCTGCTCGCCCGGCTGGGTAAACTATGCCGAGTACAACTACGGTGATCTTCTGCCCCACCTCTCCTCCTGCAAGTCGCCCCACCAGATGCAGGGCGCCATCATCAAGTCCTATTGGGCCGAGCAGAAGGGCTACGATCCCAAGGACGTCTTCGTCGTCTCCGTAATGCCCTGCATTGCGAAGAAGTTCGAGAAGGAAAGAGAGCAGGAGAAGGTCAACGGCATTCCCGACGTTGACGCCGTCATCACCACGAGAGAGCTTGCGCGTATGATCAAGCGCGCCGGCATCATGTTCACCCGCCTTCCGGACGAGGAGTGGGACGCCGATATCATGGGCGATTACTCCGGAGCCGGCGTCATCTTCGGCGTCACCGGCGGCGTTATGGAGGCCGCTCTCCGTACCGTATACTATAAGCTCACCGGCAAGGAGCACGACGCTATCGTGTTCGAGGCCGTCCGCGGCCACGACGCCGGCATCCGCGAGGCTTCCATCGACATTAACGGCACCGTCGTCAACGTCGCTATCGCTTCCGGTATGAAGAGCGCCAAGGTCCTCCTCGACGAGATCCGCGAGGGTACGAGCAAGTACCAGTTCATCGAGATCATGGGATGCCCCGGCGGCTGCATCAACGGCGGCGGCCAGCCCTACGTCAGGAGCTGCTTCCTTCCGAACGAGGCTGACGACATTCTCGACACCTACAAGGAGAAGCGCGCGCAGGCCCTCTATTCCGAGGATGAGCGCCAGACCGTCCGTCAGTCGCACAACAATCCCCAGATCATCGAGCTCTACGAGAAGTTCCTCGGCGAGCCCAACTCCCACAAGGCCCACGAGCTCCTTCACACGAGCTACGGCGCCAGGGAGCGCTTCAGATAAGCTTAATACAGCGAAGGGGTCAGGCATTTCGCCTGACCCCTGTTTTTAAAATGAGGGACATATAAATGGTTAATTATATATTTCCGGCCGTATGTTTGATTGCGGGTATCTTGCTTCTTATAAAGCCCGACGTTAAAATCAATTCTGTTTACGGATTCAGGACTAAAACCTCTTCCGTAAACGAACAAACTTGGAAATACTGCAACACACTATGCGGAAAGATCCTCGTCTTCATAGGCGTTATCTCGGCAATACTGGTTTTTGCCGTAAGCTTCAGCGAGATAAAGGTGTTTGGCCTGTTTTCTCTCGTGGAGGCGGTGCATATTATAGCGGCAGCTGCATTGCTGCTCTCCATTCCGTTCATCAATCACCGGTGTAAAAAGAAATATCCGGAGTTTTATTATGTAGATGGATTGACTCGTATAAGCAAGCATTGAATCCCTTGCTGGAACGATAATGAAGACGAAGCTTCGCACCTAATGAAGCGAAGTCGCCAACGTTCCTAATTAGCTCCGAAGGAGCGTCTTCATTAGCGAAGCGACTTCATTGCAAAAGGCACTTGCGTATGCAAGCGCCTCAGGCTGTAGACAAATAACAAAATAAAGCTGCCGGTTTAGCCAAAGCCTTCCCCTTAGAGGGGAAGCCATTTTTAAAGCTGCCAACTTTGTCGACACGCTCATATTGGTGGGGGAAGGTGGATTCGAACTCTTGGAGTTTTAAAATGAAGACGGGCTTACGCCCTAATGAAGTCGTGCTTCGCACGAATGGCTTCGCTCACTAATGAAGCGAAGTCGCCCCCATAAACAATTCGCTCCGCAGGAGCGTCTTCATTAGCGAAGCGTCTTCATTTCTTCATTAGCCCCGCAAGGGGCGACTTCATTGAAAAAAGCAGCCTCTCGGCTGCTTTTTTCTTGGCAGGGGTTGAAGGGATCGCCCGCCTGCGGGCGGGCCGGGGCGCGGGCTACAGGGCTCCCGAAAAGCGGAGCTTTTTGGGAAAAGGAGGAGCGACGAAGTGAACGAGCTTTGCCGCGCTCCTCAGCGGCAAAGCGAACGATACGAAGTCCGCGACGACGCGCCACAGGACTGTTTTCTTACACCGCGCCCTTCGATCCCTTCTTCCTAATAAATATCCCGCAGTGACAAAAGTCACTGCGGGATATTTGGCAGGGGTTGAAGGGATCGAACCCTCGGCCTACGGTTTTGGAGACCGCCGCTCTACCAGCTGAGCTAAACCCCTATATTTATATGGTGGGCCTTCACGGACTCGAACCGCGGACCGACCGGTTATGAGCCGGTTGCTCTAACCAACTGAGCTAAAGGCCCACATCTGTGGGAAAATTAACGCCGTCAAGAAATAAGCTTGACGGCGTTAAACGTGGCGCCTCCTGTAGGACTCGAACCTACGACACCGCGGTTAACAGCCGCGTGCTCTACCGACTGAGCTAAGGAGGCACGTGGCAGACCCCGACGCAAATCGGGGTCTTGACGTGTGTTGGCGTCTTCCTATCTTCCCGGGCCGTCGCCAGCCAAGTATTTTCGGCGCAAGTGAGCTTAACTACTGTGTTCGGAATGGGAACAGGTGGACCCTCACCGCAATAAACACCAACTATGGTACACCTTCAGGGACTCGAACCCTGGACACCCTGATTAAGAGTCAGGTGCTCTACCAACTGAGCTAAAGGTGCATTTTAAGGGTGCATCCCTAAAGGGAAAATGGTGACCCGAGGGAGAGTCGAACTCCCGATTGGGGCGTGAGAGGCCCCCGTCTTGACCACTTGACCATCGGGCCATTTGCACCCTAAGAACTGAACAAAATGGGAAGAGAAATAGACGAAACATAAGGTTGAGCTTGCTAATTCGTTAAGGTCAAGCCCTCGGGTTATTAGTATCGGTCAGCTGAACGTGTTACCACGCTTACACCTCCGACCTATCAACGGTATAGTCTACACCGACCCTTACCTCCTTAAGGAGTGGGAGAACTTATCTTAGGGAAAGTTTCGCGCTTAGATGCTTTCAGCGTTTATCTCGTCCGTACGTAGCTACCCAGCTATGCCGTTGGCACGACAACTGGTGCACCAGAGGTACGTCCATCCCGGTCCTCTCGTACTAAGGACAGCCCCCTTCAATTCTCCTGCGCCCGCAACAGATAGGGACCGAACTGTCTCACGACGTTCTGAACCCAGCTCGCGTGCCGCTTTAATTGGCGAACAGCCAAACCCTTGGGAC
>ONGN01000052.1:10413-19338 GCA_900317385.1 uncultured Eubacteriales bacterium | reverse complement strand
TTTACGGCTCACGCCTCGCGTTGCTTCGTTTATTTATATACGTAGCGGCGCGAGAATTCATAATTCGAGCCTCCGCGGAAACAGGAGCTATGCCATTCGATTTTAGCCGAGTAAAAATTGCTGCGCTTTCTGGTTTAATAGGGGTCCAGGGGGCGTCTGGGCGAAGCCCCCTGGTCTGTTTCTCTCTTTTGGTACTTTTCTCTCTTGCAGAACGCAAGAGAGAAAAAGTACAGTAATAATAAAATGACGAATTGCGGGAAAGTTTCTTCCCCCGGGCTTATTCAAGCCTACAGAGTTTTTTTGCGGGGCCAATTTTGCCTTGACGGGGGGCGGGAAAATCAAATATAATCGTGTTGGAAAAACTCGGGGAGGGATGAGCTTTGAACCGAACTATCCTTTTATCAAGAATTTCTACAATGAAGCTATAGAGCTTTTTGCACCCATTTTGCGGGCAAAAGGCTCTTTTATTTTTTGGAGGTGACCTAAAAAATGAAAAAGGTCGGACTGATCCTCGGAAGCGCAAGCGATATGCCGGTTGCCGAGAAGGCAATAGCGGTTCTGAGGGAGCTGGAGATACCCTTTGAACTCCACGTATACTCCGCGCACAGAACGCCGGACGAGGCCAAGACCTTTTCCGAGAGCGCGCGAGAGCGCGGCTTCGGGGCAATAATCTGCGCCGCCGGTATGGCTGCCCATTTAGCGGGAGCCGTCGCCGCGAATACTACGCTTCCCGTGATAGGTATCCCGGTGAGGGGCGGGGCTCTCGACGGGCTCGACGCTCTTTTATCCACGGTCGAGATGCCGACGGGCATACCCGTTGCGACCGTCGCGATAAACGGAGCCGGGAACGCGGCCCTCTTAGCCGCAGAGATACTTTCCGTTTCTGACGAAACCGTCGCCGCAAAGCTTAAGGCGCACAGGGCGGCACAGAGGGAAAAGGTTCTCGCCGCCTCCAGAGAGGCTGAGGCAAAATATAACGGGGAGGCGGACTGATGGGCGGATTTTTTGGAGCGGTGTCGAAGCGCGAGGTCGTCTACGACGTCTTCTTCGGCACGGATTATCATTCCCACCTCGGCACGAGGCGCGGCGGGCTCGCGGTATTTAATCCAGAGACCGGCATACAGCGCGAGATACACAATATCGAGAACACCCCTTTCCGCACGAAGTTTGAGACTGAGGCCGCCGAGATGCACGGCAGGAGCGCGATGGGCTGTATCTCCGATACCGACCCACAGCCGATACTGATAAAAAGCTCCCTCGGGACTTACGCTGTCAGCATGGTCGGCATCATAAACAATATGGACGAGCTCACGATAGAGCTTTTGAAGACCCACGGCCATTTTGAGGCGATGGGCGGCGGCAGGGTAAACCAGGCTGAGCTTCTTGCCATGCTGATAAACACGGCGGACTCCTTTGCCGACGGAATAAGGTACGCACAGGAGCGTATTAGAGGCACGGCGTCGATACTCATTCTGACCGACTCCGGCGAGATAATCGCCGCCCGCGATAAGGACGGCAGGCTTCCGATGATAATCGGCAGGGACGACGAAGGCTACTGCGTCTCCTTCGAGTCCTTCGCCTTTGAAAAGCTCGGCTACAGGTACGAGCGCGACCTCGGCCCGGGCGAGATAGTGCGGCTCAACGCCGAGGGCTGCGAGGTGCTGGCGCCCCCGCGCGGCAGAATGAAGATGTGCACCTTCCTTTGGACGTATTACGGCTACCCGAACAGCGTTTACGAGGACTCTAACGTGGAGATAAGCCGGAATATAAACGGCAGGCTCTTCGCCGCGAACGAGAAGAAGAACGGGACCCTGCCGCAGGTCGACTACGTCTGCGGAGTCCCCGATTCCGGAACCGCCCACGCCCTTGGCTACGCGCACGAGAGCGGGATATCCTACGGAAGGGCGTTTATAAAATACACCCCGACCTGGCCGCGCAGCTTTATGCCGCAGACCCAGGGGATGAGGGACAGGATAGCCAGGATGAAGCTCGTGCCGGTAAAGCAGCTCATCGAGGGGCAGCGCCTCCTCTTTGTGGACGATTCGATCGTGAGAGGCACCCAGCTTCGCGGAACGGTAAATTACCTTTTTGAGAACGGGGCGAGGGAGATCCATATGCGCTCCGCCTGCCCGCCCGTTATGTACGGCTGCAAGTATTTGAATTTCTCCCGCTCGAACACGGATATGGAGCTCATCGCCCGCAGAACGATATCCGAGCTTGAGGGCGAGGCCGGACAGGCCCACGTCGCCGAGTACGCCGACGGGACGACGGAGCGCGGCAAGGCCATGCGCTGCCATATAGCAAAGAGCCTCGGCTTCAACAGCCTTGAATACCAGACCCTTGAGGGGACGCTTTCCTCCGTCGGCATAGATAAGTGCAAGCTCTGCACCTACTGCTGGAACGGACAAGAATAAGATTTAAGGAGCTTTTTTACGATGGAGAACTCAAAATCAGACCTTTACGCCGCCGCGGGGGTTGATATCACCGCAGGCTATAAAGCCGTTGAGCTTATGAAAAAGCACGTTGCGAGAACGAAAACGCCCGGGGCGGACGTCGATATCGGCGGATTCGGCGGCATTTTCGTTCCCAATATTGCCGGAATGCGCGAGCCCGTCCTCGTTTCGGGAACGGACGGAGTCGGCACGAAACTGAAGCTCGCCTTTGACCTTCAGCGCCACGGCACCGTGGGCATCGACTGCGTCGCCATGTGTGTGAACGACATCGTCTGCGTCGGCGCGAAGCCCCTCTTTTTCCTCGACTACATCGCCTGCGGCAAAAACGAGCCGGAGAAGATAGCCGAGATCGTCGGCGGGGTCGCCGAGGGCTGCGTTCAGGCGGGAGCCGCCCTTATCGGCGGAGAGACTGCCGAAATGCCGGGCTTCTATCCCGTTGACGAATACGACCTCGCCGGTTTCGCCGTAGGCATAGTTGACAGGGAGAAGGCGCTCAGCGCCGAAAACGTCGCGGAGGGCGACGTTATAATAGCCCTGCCCTCGTCAGGAGTACACTCTAACGGATTCTCCCTCGTCCGCAGGATTTTAGCCGATACTTATACCGACCTCTACGCGAAGTTCCCCGAGCTCGGCGGAAAGACGATAGGCGAGGCCCTTATCGAGCCGACGAAGATATACGTTAAGCCGATGCTCGCCCTTATGGAAGAGGTCAGGGTAAAGAGCGTTGCCCACATAACGGGCGGCGGCTTCTACGAGAACATACCCCGCGCCCTGCCCGCCGGCCTCTCCGCCCGCATAGAGAAGAGCATGGTTCGCGTCCTTCCAATATTCAGCGTGCTCCAGCGCCTCGGCTCCGTTCCCGAGCGCGAGATGTTCAACGTGTACAATATGGGCGTCGGAATGGTGACGGTAGTCAGCGCCGGGGAAGCGGAAAAGGCTCTTGAGATCCTGAGAGCAAACGGCGAGGACGCCTACGTTATCGGCTCCGTCGTCGCGGGCGGCGACAGGGTGCAGCTTATATGAAGAAGGCCTTCAGGCTCTCATCGACGCGGAGAGGAGCGGGAAGCTCCGCTCGGGCGAGATAGTCCTCGTCGTATCAAACGTGAAGAGCGCCTACGCCCTTGAGAGGGCGAAAAACGCCGGGATAGAGAGCGTCTTCATCTCCAAGAAGGCGGAGGGCGGTCAGGAGGGCTTTGAAAATAAGCTCCAAGCCGTTCTCAATGAGAGAGATATAGATCTCATCATCCTTGCGGGCTTTATGAGCATACTGACGGCTGACTTCACCGCGAAGTGGCCGGAGAGGATAATAAACGTGCATCCCGCCCTTATCCCCAGCTTCTGCGGCAAGGGCTATTACGGGCTAAAGGTACACGAGGCCGCCCTTGAGTACGGAGTGAAGGTCACGGGAGCGACGGTGCATTTTGTGAACGAGGTGCCGGACGGAGGCAGGATAATCTTCCAGAAGGCGGTCGAGGTCAAAGAGGACGATACGCCGGAGACGCTGCAGAGGCGGGTAATGGAAGAGGCGGAATGGCAGCTCCTTCCCGCCGCAGCGGAAAAAGTATCCGGCGAAATAATAAAGGAGAGAGAATAATGAGGGATTTTCTTGAGCTTTTAAGGACTAACGCGTACCCCGGCAGAGGCATAGCCGTGGGCAAAGACAGAGTTTATTATTTCATAATGGGCCGCAGCGAGAACAGCCGCAACAGAGTTTTCGAGCTCACCGAGGACGGCATCCGCACGAAGGCCTATGACGAATCAAAAATGGTCGACCCCAGCCTTATCATATATCACCCCGTCCGCGAGACGGAAAAGGGCCTTATAGTCACGAACGGCGATCAGACCGATACGATAAGGGACTACGGCGATTTCAAGGCGGGGCTTATGACCCGCGAGTACGAGCCGGACGAGCCTAACTTTACCCCCCGCATCTCGGCTATGATATACAAGGACGGTTCATTTGACATCTCGATACTGAAGCACAGGGACGGCCGCTGCCTCAGAGAGTTCTTCTGCTACGAGGGCGCGAGCGAGGGCAAGGGCTATTTCATCAGTACCTACGAGGGCGACGGAGCCCCGCTGCCCACCTTCTCCGGCGAGCCGATCGAGATAGATATGCCCGAGCCCGAGGAGGTCTGGGCGGCTCTTAACGCGGATAACAAGGTCTCACTCTATACGAACGTAAAGGGCGAGGTAAAGCTTTTCAACAAACACTTAGGCGACTGAGGAGGAAATATGGTTGAATCAAGTTTCAACCTTATTTGAAATAAAAGCCGTTTTTCTCGCCGCTGCGCGGCAACCGAAAAACATGGCATTTATGACCATTCCATTTGATGGTCATTTTGTGCCTTGAACTTCAATGAAAGGAATGGTCATAAAAATGAAAGAATTTGAGCTTAAATACGGATGCAACCCCAATCAGAAGCCCGCTAAGATATATATGAAGAGCGGGAAAGACCTGCCCATCGAGGTACTGAACGGCCGCCCCGGCTATATTAACTTCCTCGACGCGATGAACTCGTGGCAGCTCGTTATGGAGCTGAAGCGCGAGACCGGCATCCCCGCCGCCGCGAGCTTCAAGCACGTTTCCCCCGCGGGCGCCGCCCTCGGCCTTCCGATGAGCGACACGCTAAAAAAGGCCTGCTTCGTTGACGATATCAAGGGCCTTGACGATAGCCCCATAGCCCTTGCATACGCGAGAGCGAGAGGCACCGACAGAATGTGCTCCTTCGGCGACTGGATAGCCCTCTCCGACACCTGCGACGAGGTCACCGCCCGCATCATAAAGCGCGAGGTCTCCGACGGAGTCATCGCCCCCGCTTACACCGAAGCCGCCCTTGAGATACTTAAGGCGAAGAAGAACGGGAATTACAACGTCGTCCGCATAGACCCCGACTACGTCCCCGAGCATCAGGAGACCAAGGACGTTTTCGGCGTCACCTTCGAGCAGGGGAGAAACGACTTTGTAATAAACGGCGACCTTCTCAAAAACGTCGTTACCGAAAACAAGGATATCCCCGAGGATAAGAAGCGCGACCTTGTCGTGAGCCTCATCACTCTTAAATACACCCAGTCAAATTCCGTCTGCTTTGCTTACGATGGACAGGCTATCGGAGTCGGCGCCGGACAGCAGAGCCGCATCCACTGCACCCGCCTTGCGGGCTCGAAGGCCGACACCTGGTTTCTGCGCCAGAGTCCGAAGGTCATGGCACTCAAGTTTAAGCCCGGCCTCGGCAGAGCGGACAGGGACAACGCGATAGACGGATATATCAACAGAAACGAGGAGGACGTCACCGCCGACGGCGTGTGGCAGCGCTTCTTCGCCGAGAGGCCTGAGCCATATACCGACGCAGAGCAGAGAGCCTATCTCGATACCATCACCGGCGTATCCCTCGGCTCGGACGCCTTCTTCCCCTTCGGCGACAATATCCAGCGCGCCGCGAAGTCCGGCGTTAAGTACGTCGCGGAGCCGGGCGGCAGCGTCAGAGACGATAACGTGATCGAGACCGCCGATTCCTACGGGATGGCGATGGCGTTTACAGGAATGAGGCTCTTCCACCACTGATACCTACGGAGGGTAACAATGAACATTCTCGTTATTGGCGGCGGAGGCCGCGAGCACGCGATAATAAAGGCGCTTAAAAAGAATAAGGACGTTGAGCAGGTTTACTGCCTGCCCGGAAACGGCGGCATACAGGGCGACGCGGAGTGCTACCCCGTCGGCGCGAAGAACATACCGCTCATCGTCCACTTCGCCGAAACGCATAAGATAGACTACGCCGTTGTCGCTCAGGACGACCCCCTCGCCCTCGGCTGCGTCGACGCTTTAAACGCCCTCAGCATACCCTGCTTCGGCCCGGATAAAAAGGCGGCGAGGATAGAGGCAAGCAAGGTCTTCGCCAAGGAGCTTATGAAGAAGTACGGGATACCGACGGCGAAGTACGAGGTGTTTACCGAGGCTCGGAAGGCTTTAGATTACGTCGAGTCCTGCCCGATACCCACCGTCGTCAAGGCGGATGGGCTTGCCCTCGGCAAGGGCGTTACCGTGTGCATGACCCGCGAGGAGGCAAAAAAGGCCGTCGTTTCCTGCATGGAGGACAAGGCCTTCGGTGAGGCGGGCAGGTCCATAGTTATCGAGGAGTACCTTGAGGGCCCCGAGGTCAGCGTGCTGAGCTTTACGGACGGGGAGACCGTCGTTCCGATGGTATCGAGCATGGACCACAAGCGCGCCCACGACGGCGACGAGGGGCCGAACACCGGCGGTATGGGCACTATAGCCCCGAATCCGTACTACACCCCCCAAGTCGCCGCCGAGTGCATGGAAAAGATTTTTATGCCGACGATCCGCGCTATGGCGGCTGAGGGCTGCCCCTTCAAGGGCTGCCTCTACTTCGGCCTTATGATAACGAAGGACGGGCCGAAGGTCATCGAGTATAACTGCCGCTTCGGCGATCCCGAGACCCAGGTCGTGCTCCCGCTTTTAAAGTCCGACCTTCTCACCGTTATGCGCGCTACTACCGAGGGAAAGCTTGCGGAGACCCCCGTCGAGTTTTCCCAAAAATCCGCCGCCTGCGTGATAATCGCCTCGAAGGGTTACCCGGTGAGATACGAGTCCGGCTTCAAGATCGAGCTTCCCGCTCCCGAGGAGGGGAAGGAAATATACGTCGCCGGAGCGGAAAGACGCCCGGACGGGCTCTATTCAAAGGGCGGAAGGGTCCTCGGCGTTACCGCCGTGGAGGATAGCCTTGAAAAGGCTGTCGCCGCCGCCTACGCCTACGCCGGAAAGGTCAGCTTTTCAAACGGCTATATGCGCAGCGACATCGGCAAGAAAGCTCTTGAGGTCCTGGAGGGATAAGATGGTTTACAGAGTTTACGTTGAGAAAAAAGAGGGACTGCGCCACGAAGCTTCCGGCCTTCTCTCCGAGATAAGGGACTTTCTCGGCATAAAGGGCGTTTCGGATATTCGCTTACTAAACAGGTACGACGCCGAGGGGCTCGATGCAGAGACGTTTGAAGACGCAGAGACGTTTGAAAGGGCGATACCCACCGTTTTCTCCGAGCCGCAGGTCGACGTGACCTATTCGGAGATGCCCGCTTGGGAGGCAAAGAGCTTTGCCGTTGAGTACCTTCCCGGTCAGTACGATCAGCGCGCCGACTCCGCCGCCCAGTGCGTTCAGATAATGGCGCAGTCCGAGCGCCCCGTTATCCGCACGGCGAAGCTATACTATATCTTCGGCGACGTCTCCGATGAGGACGTTGAGAGGATAAAGAAATACGTTATAAACCCCGTAGAGGCGAGACAGGCGGCTATCGGCCCCGCGCCCGCAACGCTGAAAACGGCATACGACCTTCCGGAGACGGTGGAAACCCTTGATGGCTTCCGCTCTCTTTCGGATGCCGAGATCCCCGCGTTTATAAAGAAATACGGCCTTGCCATGGATAAGGACGATCTTATCTTCTGCCGCGAGTACTTTAAAAGCGAGGACCGCGACCCCACCATCACTGAGATACGAATGATCGACACCTACTGGTCGGATCACTGCCGCCATACCACCTTCCTCACCCACCTCGACTCCGTTTCCTTCGATGATAAGGACGTGGAGGAGGAATTCAATAATTACCTCAAAATGCGCGAAGAGGTGGGGGATAAAAAGCCAATTTGCCTTATGGATATCGCGACTGTGGGGGTTAAATGGCTAAAGAAGCAGGGCAAACTTTCTAAGCTCGACGAGAGCGAGGAGATAAACGCCTGCACAGTAAAGACGAAGATCGAGGTGGACGGTGTAAGCGAGGACTGGCTTCTTCTCTTTAAGAACGAGACGCACAACCACCCCACCGAGATAGAGCCCTTCGGCGGAGCCGCGACCTGCATCGGCGGGGCAATACGCGATCCCCTGTCGGGCAGGAGCTACGTTTACGCCGCCATGCGCATAACGGGAGCCGCAGATCCAACCGTACCCGCCGAGGATACGATACCGGGCAAGCTTCCGCAGCGCAGGCTCGTGACCGGCGCTCAGGCGGGCTACAGTTCTTACGGAAACCAGATCGGCCTTGCCACAGGAATAGTGGACGAGATATACCACCCGGGCTACGCCGCGAAGCATATGGAGATAGGCGCCGTCATCGCCGCCGCTCCCGCGTCGAACGTCCGCCGCGAAAGGCCCGCAGCGGGCGATATAGTGATACTTCTGGGCGGCAGAACGGGGCGCGACGGCATTGGCGGAGCCACCGGCTCGTCCAAGGCGCACGACAGCCACTCGGTCGAGACCTGCGGAGCCGAGGTGCAGAAGGGCAACGCCCCGGAGGAGAGAAAGCTCCAGCGCCTTTTCCGCGACCCGGAGGCGACCCGCCTTATAAAGCGCTGCAACGATTTCGGAGCGGGCGGAGTTTCCGTCGCCGTCGGCGAGCTCGCCGAGGGGCTTAAGATTGACCTCGACCGCGTGCCGAAGAAGTACGAGGGACTTGACGGAAC
>ONGN01000052.1:0-10394 GCA_900317385.1 uncultured Eubacteriales bacterium | reverse complement strand
GCTTCCTCGCCCTTGCCGAAAGGGAGAACCTGGAGGCGACGGTTATCGCCGAGGTGACTGACGACGCAAGGCTCAGGATGAACTGGAACGGCCGCACGATAGTCGATATCAGCCGCGAGTTTTTGGATACTAACGGAGCGGAGAAGCACACGACGGTGAAGGCCGCCGCTCACGCAGAGGTCACGTCGATTTACACCGGCGACTTCGCTGCTGATATGAAAAAGCTTGCGGGCAGACTTGAGTTTGCCTCGCGCAGGGGGCTTTCTGAGCGCTTTGACTCTACGATAGGGGCGGGGACCATACTGATGCCCTTCGGCGGCAAATACCAGCGCACCCCGATCCAGGCTATGGTACACAGGCTGCCCGTAACGGAGGGGAAGACGGAGAGCGTCAGCTTTATGTCCTGGGGCTTCGACGCCCGGCTCTCTGAAAAGAGCCCGTTCGACGGGGCGTATACGGCGGTATGCGAATCGGTCTCAAAGCTCATCGCCGCCGGAGCCTCTTTTGAGGACGTGTATCTTACTCTGCAGGAGTATTTCCCCAAGCCCGTGCAGGATGAAGCTAAATGGGGACTTCCCGCCGCGGCTCTTCTCGGCGCTCTGAAGGCTCAGCGCGAGCTGGGCGTTGCCGCGATAGGCGGCAAGGACTCAATGTCCGGCTCCTTCGAGGAGCTCGATGTGCCGCCCACCCTCGTCTCCTTCGCCGTTACAACGGGGCTTGAGAGCGAGGTCATAAGCCCCGAGTTCAAGGCGGCGGGACATAAAGTCTATTGGCTCAAGCCGGAATACGACGGCAGGGGAAGGCCGAAGGCGGAGAGCCTGAAGAAGCTCTACGCGAAGGTAACTGCCCTTATCCGCGAGGGCAAGGTCGTGAGCGCCTACACATTGACCGCCGGAGGCGCTGCCGAGGCAGTGTTCAAGATGGCGATCGGAAACGGGATCGGCTTTAAGTTTTCCAATATCGCCGAGGCGGAGCTGTTTAGGAGAGCCTGCGGCTCGTTTATCGTTGAAGCGACCTGCGAGCTCGAGGAAGAGCTTCTGGGCGAGACCGAGGCGGAGGCAAATCTCACTTTCGCGGGCGAGTCAGTGAGCCTTGCGGAGCTTTTGGAGGCGTATGACGCAAAGCTTGAGAGCGTCTATCCCACGAAAACGGCGGACGGCGGTCCGGCTTCCGAGTACAGCTTCACCGCCTGCGCGACGGTCATACCGCGCGAGAAGGCGGCCTCGCCGCGCGTCCTGATCCCGGTTTTCCCCGGCACGAACTGCGAATACGACACCGCTCGTGCCTTCCGGAATGCCGGCGCCGTGCCTGAGATATTCGTTATCAAAAACCTGAGCGCCGAGGCGATAGCCGAGTCCGCCGAAGCCTTCACGAAAAAGATAGGCGAAAGCCAGATCGTGTTCATCCCCGGCGGCTTTTCCGGCGGAGACGAGCCGGACGGCTCGGGCAAATTCATAACCGCGTTTTTCCGAAACGAGAGAATAAAGGACGCCGTGACCGAGCTTTTGGAGGAGCGTGACGGTCTTATGGGCGGAATATGCAACGGCTTCCAGGCTCTAATAAAGCTCGGCCTCGTCCCCTTCGGAAGGATAACAGAGGCGGATAAGCATAGCCCGACTCTGAGCTATAATACGATAGGCAGGCACCAGAGCAGGATAGTCCGCGTCAAGGTCGCGTCAAACCTCTCCCCGTGGATGATGGAGACTCAGCCCGGCGAAGTATATTCCGTGCCGATATCCCACGGCGAGGGCAGGTTCCTTGCCCCGGAGATAACGATAGCCCGTATGGCGGAGCGCGGCCAGATAATGACGCAGTACGTCGACCTCGACGGACGGCCGACGATGGACGCCGACTTTAACCCGAACGGCTCAATGCACGCCATCGAGGGCATCACGAGCCCGGACGGACGGGTGTTCGGCAAGATGGGCCATTCCGAGCGCGTGGGCGGCCTTTACAGGAACGTGGAGGGGAACTACGATATGGGTCTCTTCCGCTCGGCAGTCAAATATTTTTCATAAAAAACTATCCCGCCGCAGCTTTTAAAGCTGCGGCGGGAATATTATATTGAGCTGTTTTATGCGTTACTGCTTATTCTTCTTAAGAAGAGAGAGCATAACGGCGCCTACGACGGATCCGACTACGAGGGCGAGAAGGTACATAAGCGGATTTCCGACAGTCGGGAATACGAATACGCCGCCGTGGGGAGCCATAAGGGTGCAGCCGAAGAGCATGGAGAGAGCGCCGGCGATAGCAGATCCGACTACGCAGGAGGGGATAACGCGGATGGGATCGGCAGCGGCGTAGGGTATCGTGCCCTCGGTGATGAAGCACAGACCCATGATATAGTTTACAAAGCCGTTGTTGCGCTCATCCTTGGTCCACTTCTTGGGGAAGAAGGTTGCGGAAAGGGCGATAACGATGGGAGGCACCATTCCGCCGACCATGACGGCGGCCATAACGTCATACTGACCTGAGCCGAGCGCGGCTACGCCGAAGACGTAAGCAGCCTTGTTTATCGGGCCGCCCATATCAACGCTCATCATTCCGCCGAGCACCGCGCCGAGAAGGATCTTGGAGGAGCCGCCCATGGAATTGAGCAGGTTCGCGATCCAGGTGTTGATCGCGCCCATGACGGGGTTAATAAGGAACATGAACGCGCCGATGAAAAGAATTCCGACGAGCGGATAGATGAGCATCGGGCGAAGACCGTCCATAGCCTTGGGCATTTTATCGGTGGCTTTTTTAAGTAGCAGAACGAAATATCCGCCGACGAAACCCGCGAGAAGAGCCGCCAAAAATCCGCCGGAGACGGGGTCGCCGTTACCCAAAAGGCTTACGAAGGAGTCGCCGGAGGCCGCGATAGCGCCGCCGACGAAGCCGACTACGAGACCCGGGCGGTCGGCTATTGACATCGCGATAAATCCGGCGAGCACCGGAAGCATAAAGCCGAAGGAAACTCCGCCGATGGTCTTGAAGACTGCCGCTACGGGGGTGTTCATACCGAAGTTGGATGGGTTGATCGAGTAATCGTCAAGCAGGAAGGCAAGGGCTATCAGTATTCCGCCGCCGACTACGAAGGGGAGCATATGGGATATGCCGTTCATCAGATGCTTGTAAATCGTGCTGCCGAAGCCCTGCTTCGCGGCAGGCTCCTTTGAGCCGGAGCCAGCGTTCTTCGCGTGGTAAACGGGGGCGTCACCGCTCACGGCGCGCTTTATCAGCTCCTCGGGCTTGTGTATGCCGTCAGCAACGCGGGTGATTACAACGGGCTTGCCGTCAAAGCGGTCCATCTCAACGTTTTTATCCGCGGCGATAACCACGCCCTCGCAGGCCGCTATCTCCTCGTCAGTCAAAACGTTTTTCGCGCCGCCCGAGCCGTTCGTTTCGACCTTGATGGAAATGCCGAGACTCTGACCGGCCTTCTGAAGATTTTCGGCTGCCATATAGGTGTGCGCTATGCCGGTGGGGCAGGCGGTCACGGCAAGAACGCGGTAGCCGGCGCTCGCGATCTCCTCCTGCGTAAAGCTCTCATCGCCGAACTTCTCCTGCTCAGCCTTGTCGAGAAGGCCGAGAAGCTCGTCCTCGTCCTTCGCCTTCCTGAGCTTTTCCACAAAGTCCTCGTCGGCAAGAAGGGTCATCATGCGGGCGAGGATATCCACGTGCAGACTGCCGTTCATCGGGGCGGCTATCATAACGAAGAGATCGGCCTTGTCCTCGTCGTCCTCGTTGTACTGAATCGGCTCAGCCAGACGGGCAAGAGCCAGACTCGGGCGCGTTACGACCTCCGTCCTCGCGTGGGGGACGACGATGCCGTCGCCAACGTAGGTGGAAAACTCCTCCTCGCGGGCGTAAATGGCCTTTTTGTACGCTTCTTTATCCGTGATATTTCCGTGCGTGACCTGGAGATCGACGAGCTTGTCGATGACCTGGTCCTTGTTTTTCGCTTTCACGTTGACCGCGGTGGCCCTGCGCGAAAACAGCTCTATGAGTCTCATACCGTCTCTCCTTTCAAAATATTACATTCATACCGCAGCGCGGCATGTTGATGTACGAAATAATAAATCAGAGCGTCGCCAAAAGCTCATCTATGAGCGGCTTTTCCGCAAGCCCGATGGAAAATGCCGTCGCTGAGCCGGTCGCCGTGCCGAGCTTTAAGGCGTAAGCGTAGTCCCCGCGCTCAAGCCATCCGGCAATAAAGCCCGCGACCATCGAATCTCCCGCGCCTACGGAGTTTTTCACCTTTCCCTTCGGGCAGCCGATGCGGTGCACCTCGCCCGCCTCGTCGAGCAGCAGAGCCCCGTCGCCCGCCATGGAAACGAGGACGTTGCGCCCGCCCATCTCCTGAAGCTTTCGGGCGCATTCTACGATCTCAGCGTCGGTTTTAAGCACCCTGCCGAAAATCTCGCCTAACTCGTGATTGTTAGGCTTTATCAGGAAGGGATGATACTTTAGCACGTTCACAAGCAGATCGCGGGTTGCGTCAACCGCGATGGGTATGCCCCTTCCGTCGAGCCTTGCCATTATCCGCTCGTAGGTGTCGCCGGGCAGGCACTTGGGTATTGAGCCCGAGAGCACCAGCATATCGTCCGGCCCTATGGCGTCAAGCTTATCGAAAAGCTTCGCCATATCCTCCCCGGTGATAACGGGACCGATGCCGTTTATCTCCGTCTCCTCAGCGGCCTTTACTTTCACGTTAACGCGGGTCATCCCATCGCGAACGTGAATAAGGTCGGTCTTGAGCCCCATCTCCTCAAGGCCCTTTTCAAAGCCTTCGCCGATAAAGCCTGCAACGAAGCCGAGAGCCACGGTGTCAAAGCCGAGGGTGCGGAGCACGTTTGAAACGTTTATGCCCTTGCCGCCGAACTGGAATTCCTCAGACTCGTTGCGGTTTATCTCCCCGGGGCGCAGCTTCTCGAAATGTACCACATAGTCGATCGCGGGGTTGAAGGTCACGGTGTAGATCATACGGGTTCAGCCTCCTTTATAGTTGTTCGGTCACGGTAGCTTTCGTTCGGAACTGAGTCGGTGATGATACCGGCGCTATCCAGCGCGCTGATGCCTGCTGGATAGACCTTGTCGAACTTGCTGCTGTCGGCAAGAAACCAGCGCTCGCCTGAAAGGCGGACTACGGCGGCCTTTATCTCGCGCTCGTCGATCCCCGGCGTGGTGAAGCCCCGATCAAGTGATATGCCGTTCGTGCCGAGAAATGCCTTCGTGAAATTATACTGATTCAATGCGGCAAGGGCGGTAGACCCCACGATCGCCTCGGTACGCTGCCTTATCCTGCCGCCGGGAACGTATACAGTGCAGCCCTTCTGCGTCAGCACCCGCGTATGCGCGAGCCCGTTCGTTACGTAAACCGCCTTCAGCGCTTCCCCCGTGATAGCGTGGGCAAGCTGCAGCGTCGTGGAGCCCGCGTCTATAAAAACGAAGTCGTCGGCGCGGATCATCCCCACAGCCGCCCTTGCGATAGCCTCTTTTTCGGGGAGCATCAGGTTTTCCTTAGTCAGCATATCGAGCTCTACCGCGGAAAGCTGAGCGTCGTTCAGAGCCGCGCCGCCATGCACTTTGCTTAAAAGGCCCCTCTCGTCCAGCACGATAAGATCGCGCCTTACCGTGGAAACGCTGGTGTTCAGAAGCTCTGCAAGCGCGTGAACGGATATGGACCGCTCTCTTTTCAGCGCATCAAGTATCACCTGCCGCCGTGTCTCCGCGATCATTGAAGTCCCTCCGCAATTCCTTTATATTGTCATTATAAATCAAAATAATTCATTGTCAATCAAAATTATTCAAGAATTTGACGAAAAATGAACTTTTGTTAATGTGCAAAAATCGGGGTGCCGGAAATCGTATAAAATGCCGAACGGGGAAAACCGGCTGAGAGTTGATATGCCTTGATTTACTTGAGAAAGTATTGTATAATTTCCCTAAAATATATAAATAGATGAATATTTACTCAGCTATCGTTTATTTCATACTTATCTTTTTAAGAGAAAGATCGGGAGAGCCGGGGATATGAGCAATAAACCTCCTGCGTTAAGCACTGAAGAAGAATTTTATACTGAACTCATAAATAGATATTCTCAAAGTATGGCAAACGCCGCTATCAAGTTCGGAGCCGCCGCCGACAGCGTTGAAGACATTATTCAAGATTCGGTCGCCCGCATTTATATGCACCACGACACTGTGTCGAGGCTTGACCGGCGGGCGCTTGTTTCATACATATGGCATACGGTGCGAAGCGTGACTTTGAACTACTTGCGCGACGACCTGAAAACGATTGATCTTGAAACGGCGGAGCGAGCGCAGATCGAGTCGCCTGAAGATCTCTTGCTGATTACGGAAAATCGCTCTTTGCTTGCGAAGTCTATTGAAAAGCTCCCGGAAAGGGAGAAGGAGCTGCTGATCGAAAAGTACTTTCTTGGCTGGAGCTGCCGCGAGCTTTCAGAACAGCACCGCATATCGGAGGGAAACGTCCGGATCATTTTGATGCGAGCTCGAAAAAATCTTAAAGAAATTATGGAAAAGGAGGAGAAACAGTAATGGATAACAAGGATTCTGTGCTCGAAACACTGCAGGCAGAAGCCGAGGAGGCAAACCTTGCGCTTGAAATGTACAGAATGATGATAGATGAAAGCGCCGAGCTCGAAGATGAGACCGGCGGTGACAGCGCAAAAGACGATTATCATGTTACCAACGAATTAAAGGAGAGATGCCTTGGAAGAATCAGAAGCATAAGGAAAAAGCAAAGGTGGGGGAAGACCGGGAAAAAAGTAATAAAAATACTAAATACGGTCGCCGTTTGTACGCTTATCATAATATTGGTGTCAACGGTTCTGATAACAAGCGTCGAAGCCCTGAGAGTGACGGTTTATAACTTCCTTATCGAGAATATGGGCGATCACTATTCACTTGCGTTTGTCGAGAGCAGCGAGATAAAGGCCGCGCCAACGTGGATACCGGAGGGCTACAAGCTTACAAGCGCAAGCTCGACCGGGACAAAGGAATATGAAAACGGCAGCGGCGGATATATCTCTTTTTCGTATGACGACCTATCCACAACTATCGATGTTGACAACGAAGGGGATACTGAGCTTGTAAACGTTTCCGGAAGAAGCGTCCTTGTATCCGCCCGGGACGATGAAGTTTTTGCAATCTGGGCTATTGAAGAGAAGGAAATAACGTGCACCCTCTGCCTGTACGGCGAAAGCCTTGATACGGCAACGAAAATAATTGAAAACGTAAAATAATGGAGAAAATTATGAAAAGAATTATTGCTATCGTTCTTAGCTTAATAATGCTCGTGTGCTTTGCGGGCTCCGCTCTTGCAAGCATTACCTACATCGGAACTTCATCAATCAGCGCCAATTTATCTATCAGTTCATTGGGAATTGCAACTTGCAAAGGTAAAGTTACCCTTTATTCCGGATATACCGCCGACTTGACGGTGGAGCTGTACCGCGTCAGCGGGAGCACGGAGACAATGATAAAAAGCTGGACGAAAAGCGGCAGCGGCACTATCGAGCTCTCAAAGCCCTACGCCGTTTACTCCGGCTATCAGTATTACACGAAGACGACTGCCGTAGTTTACAACAGCAGCGGAGTGGAAGTCGAACGCCCGAGCAGAACCTCTTCTACCGTAACCTACTGAGAATAATCCTGCAAAGAGCAGACAGATCTTTTGCTGATGGCAAAGGGGCACTCGCAAAAAGCGGCTGCCCCTTTGGCGTTTTGATAGGCGCGTAAGAAATACTCACCACCCTCTCATCAATCAAAAAAACAGATTTTCATCAATCATTTTGCTGATTTTTGATTGATGAAACCGTATAATATGATAAAAACTCAGAAAGCGGGGCAGGCTATGAAAAACCCTCCCTTTGAAATTACGCCGAGGATTCTGACGGACGCCACTGAGATTTCCGAGCTTGCTGGCTGGCTGTCTAAGGGATATTTGTCCCTTAACCCAATTCTGCGGCGGACCAATCGAATCCGCACTATCCAGGGTACGCTGGCAATAGAACAGAATACGATGAGCGAAGAGCAGATCACTGCTGACCGCCCACGGCTTAATGATGCGTGGACTGGTGGAAGAAGCCGGAATGCTTCGCTCCGGCGCGGTAGGCGTTGCGGACAGCAAAGGGAATATCTTGCACATGGGTACTCTGCCGCGATACGTTCCGGAGAGTGTAGAAAGGCTCCTCGTGTGGGTGAGGGACAGCGAGCTTCTTATGCTGATCAAAAGCTGCGTATTCCACTACGAGCTTGAACTCATTCACCCCTTCGCCGATGGCAACGGAAGGATCGGAAGATTGTGGCACACGCGGCTGCTGGCAGAGTGGAATCCACTGTTCGCCTGGCTCCCGGTGGAGCCTATCATCCACGCCCGACAACGGGAGTATTACGATGCTATCAATGCCTCGAACAATGCCGGGGAGTCCACAGCTTTCATCGAGTTTATGCTCGCTGCAATCAAAACCGCGTTGTTGGAGACCGTAGGAGCAAAAGGCAAGCCGATAGGGAAGAATGCAAAGAACGCAGCTTTTCGCCGCCGGTTCATATTGGCACATCTCTCGGAAAAACCGACAATTCGCAATGCCGACCTGTGCGAAGGTCTCGGCATTTCACCTGCGACGGCAAACAGAATTCTGCGGGAATTGAGCCAGAACGGGACTATTGAGCCTGTAATGGATGGGAAATTCCGGGCGTATAGGTTAAAAACGAGCATTGATAATCCAAATATATCAGCCGAATGACGCTTTTTACCTGACAGCTTAATTAATTTCCTATAATATTGAAAGGCCTCTTGAAAATGAGGCCTTTCTGTGTTAATATAGTTAGTCGTGATTAACTGACATAGTAATTGCTGCCCGCCCGCAAAGTGCACCGAAAGTGGCTTTTGTCTACAGTCTGAAATGGCTGAAATCATACGATTTCAGCCATTTTTATGGTCTGAGTGACTTGACGCGGTCGGCGGGCTGCAGGTTCCCCGAAAAAGAACCTTTTTGTTCGATTAATACTTATTTGCCGCTGGCGCCGTAGTTTTGGAGCACTCTGGCGGAGGGGTCTTTTACGTCGCAGCCCTTCCACGCCTTGTTCGGCATCCAGAAGTCCTTTATCATTCTCGCCTGGCCGGGGTAGTATTTCTCGAAAAGCTCGCGGTATAGAAGGCTCTCCTTCGTAAACGGCCTTGCGTAGTCGTATTTCATCCGCTTTTCTTCATACTCCCCGTCGGTGTAGAGGCTTTCCGCGTACTCCTTCAGATCGTCCACCATAGAGTGGCCGACCGCGTCGGAGAAGGCCGCCTTCTGCCGCCAAAGGATATCCTCGGGCAGGAGAGCCTCGCCCTCGAAGGCGTGGCGGAGGAGGTATTTACCCATATTGTAGCTGTTTACCTTGAGCTTCGGGTCGATGCTCATAACGTACCGAACGAAGTCGAGGTCGCCGAACGGTACTCGTGCCTCGAGGGAGTTTACCGAAATGCACCTGTCTGCGCGAAGAACGTCGTACATATAGAGCTCGTCGACTCTCTTTTTAGCCTCAAGCTGAAACGCCGCAGGCGAGGGGGCGTAGTCCGTGTACTTATACCCGAAGAGCTCGTCTGACACCTCGCCCGTCAGGAGTACGCGCACGTCGGTGTGCTCGTGGATATATTTGCAGCATAGGTACATACCCATACTGGCGCGGATGGTGGTTATATCCCACGTTCCGAGAAGGGCGACGACCTCCGGCAGGGCGGCTATCACCTCGTCGCGGGTCATATACACCTCGGTGTGCTCGGCGCCGATGAAGTCGGCGACCTTCTTGGCGTATTTCAAATCAATGGCGTCCTTATCCATACCGATAGCAAAGGTGCGGATCGGCACTCCGAGCCACCTCGCCGCAACGGCGCAGACGAGGCTTGAGTCAAGGCCGCCTGAGAGGAGAAAGCCGATAGGCACGTCTGAATCGAGCCTTTTGGCTATTCCGTCCACTAACTTGTGCCGGATATTTACACAGATCTTTTCAAGATCTCCCGAGACGGGGGTTTTTACCGAAGTGAGGTCGGAAAAGCGAATAAACGCCCCGTCTTTATAGTAATATCCCGGCGGAAACGGACGTATCTCCTCACAGAGACCGACAAGGTTTTTCGCCTCGCTCGCGAATATAATGCCGCCGTCAGCCCCGTAACCGTAGAACATAGGGCGGATGCCGATGGGATCGCGGGCGGCAATGAAGGTGTCCCTGTCACCGTCGTAAATGATCATGGCGAACTCAGCGTCGAGCATGGCGAACATTTTAACGCCGTACTCGCGGTAGAGCGGCAGGATGATCTCGCAGTCGGAGCCGGACTTGAATTCGTACTTAGCCTTCAGTGCCTCCTTCAGCGGGCGGAAGCCGTACAGCTCCCCGTTGCA
>ONGN01000062.1 GCA_900317385.1 uncultured Eubacteriales bacterium | reverse complement strand
CATATCCACAGGCCCGTCGTCAAACGTCATGGCTACGATGCGGCGCGAGGTCTTCACCCGCTCTAAACGCCTCGTATATGAGATATGGTGCTCCTCGACGGGGGCGATGAGCTTTTTAACTATCGCCTTGCCTTTTTTCCCAATTCTTACTAAAAGAGACATCGGAATTACCTCCCCCTCATTTTCCGCGGCGAAGCGGGCGCAGTATATCGCATAACAGGCACTTTGCCGCGAATAGCCCCCACTTGAGCCGCTTTAAAAGACCTCCGCCCCGCTTTTTAAGCGCGGTATATTGACTGCGGGCAACGTCTATATCCCTGCCTTCTCTCCCTCCGGTCGGGTTTCCGGTGTGAGAAGGGCCTTTTTTATATTCTCAAGGCTCGGCTCGCCCACCTCGACGGTGACGAAGCCGTTACCCACCTCGCGGGCTATATGCGCGTCGCTCCCGGCAAAGGCGGGCAGCCCGCGCTCCCGCGAGAGCCGCAGCGCCATAGCGTTTGCCTCCGGGTTTTTCCGGTTCGCCCTCCCGTTCCAGGTCTCTATCCCGTCGAGCTCGTCTATGACCGAAAGAAGCCTTTCGGGGTCCCTCGTCCTCTCGAACGGGTGCGCCATAACGCAAAGCCCGCCCTGAGCATGTATTTCGGCGGCGACAGCGCGAAAGCCCTTAGCCTTTACAGGCTCCTTGAGGAAGATCCCCAAAAGATGGCCGTACTCGGTGGAAAACTCGGTCCCGGGTATAATGATGAAGCCCTCCGGCAGCTCATAGCCCTCCGGAAGAGCAAAAAAAGCGTCGTGATCGGTCACGGCGACTCCGTCGAGCCCCGCCTCAAGGGCGGCCCCGACTATCTCCTCCGCCGTCATTCTCCCATCGAGGGACGCCTCGGAATGGATGTGCAGGTCGAGACTCAGCTTCAACTTCTCGCCCCCTTAGCTTATTATATTTAATTATATTATAATCCACGGGCAAAATCAACAACGGCGAACGGGCGAATACGGGTTTTTTGTGAAAAAATAACGGTTATTTTGCGCTTTTATATTTGAATTTGCCGCAGTTTATGATATGCTATAAATTAGGATCATATTGGGGAGGTGTAAGCTTTGGCCGATTCCGTCTTAATTCTCGGCGCGCGGGGCTCTTTGCCCGTCAGCGGGCGGCAGTTTATAAAATACGGCGGGGCGACCTCCTCTTATCTCGTTACACTCTGCGGGAAGACCGTGGTGCTCGACGGGGGGACGGGGCTTCTTAATCTGCCCGAAGCTGTCCTCGCCGAGCCGGAGCTTGACCTTATTCTCTCCCACCCGCACGCCGACCATCTTATGGGGCTCGGTATGGCGGCATATCCCGGCAGGCTCAGGATTTTTGCGAAAACTCGCGGCGGCCTTTCCCCGAGGGAGCAGGTGGAGCGCTTCTACTCTCCCCCTCTCTGGCCCGTTTCGCCGGAGGCGGAATACTTCGAGCTCGGGGAAAAGACTATCCTCGGCCCGATAACCGTTGAAACGGCGGAGGGCGTCCACCCCGGCGGCGTGAGCCTCATAAAGCTCTCCGGCGGCGGCAAGACGGTGGTGTACGCAACTGATACCACGATTACGGAAGAAAGTCCCCTTCCCGCCTTCGCCGCGGGGTGCGACCTTCTCCTCTGCGACGGACAGTACGGCGCGGGCGATTGGGAAGCGCGCAGGGACTACGGGCACAGCACCTGGGAGGCGGCGGCGGATGCCGCTCGCGGCGCGGGCGCGAAAAGGCTCAGGATCATACATCACGACCCCGGGCGCTCAGATTCTGAGCTCGACGCCCTCTCTCTTGAGCTCAAACGCTTTTCCCCCGACTGGGACTTTGCCCGCGAGGGCGAGGAGGTGTTCATTTGAAAAGCGACGACGTTAAGCGGTTTTTGGATATCAGCATTGCTCTCACGTCCGAGCGGGACAGGGAGGCCCTTCTATCCTCTATCCTCGACACCGCGATGGATATAGCGGACTGCGACGCGGGCACTCTCTATCTCCTTGAGGGTAACGCTCTCCGCTTCTGCCGCATGGTCACCCGCTCGATGGGCGTCCGTCAGGGCGGGCACGACGCCCCGATCACTCTGCCGCCCGTGCCGATGGAGGAAAAATACGTCTCCGCCTGGTGCGCGATACACGCCGAAACGATAAACGTGGCGGACGTCAGAACGGAGCCCCGCTTCGACTTCTCCGGCTCGATAAGATACGATAATATGACGGGCTACCGAACGAAGAGCATGCTCGTCGTTCCGATGAGAAACGACAGAGGCGAGCTCATCGGCGTGACCCAGCTCATAAACGCGCAGAACGAGGCGGGCGAGACCGTCCCCTTTCCGGAGGACGCCGTCCTTCTCATCGAGGCCGTCTCATCTCAGGCGGCTATCAGCATAACGAATATGAAATACTCGCAGGAGATCACACTCCTGCTCGACTCCCTCGTCTCCGCCCTGTCTACTGCGATAGACGAGAGGACGCCTTATAACGCAAATCACACCAGGAATATGGTGAAGTACGGAACGGCCTTCCTTAATTGGCTTGACGCCGGGGGTCACCCCTGGGCCTTCTCCGAGGAGAAGCGGCGGGCGTTTTTAATGGCGGTCTGGCTCCACGACGTGGGAAAGCTCGTCGTCCCGCTCGAGGTAATGGACAAGGGATCCCGCCTCGGCCCAAGGCTCAATGAGGTCAAGGAGCGGCTGCGGACTATCGGCCTTCTCGGAAGGATAGATAAGCTCGAGGGCAGGAAGAGCGGCGATGAATACGCCTTCCTTATCTCCGACCTTGCTGCGGCGGAGGCCCTTATCGAAAAAGCGAACAGGGCGGGCTTTCTCCCCGACGAGACGCTTGCGGAAATCGAAGAGCTCGCTGCCCGGACGTATACGGACGAAAGCGGCGCCGTTCTCCCCTGGATAACCGGGGCGGAGCGCGATGCCCTCTCCGTCCGCAAGGGGACGCTCACCCCGGCAGAGCGCGGGATAATGGAGAGCCACGTCGTCGTCACCAGGAAGATACTGCGCGACGTCTACTTCCCGAAGACGTATCAGAACGTGCCGCGCTGGGCCGCCGCGCATCACGAGCTTTTGAACGGGCGCGGCTACCCCGACCACCTCACGGCGGAGGATATACCGGACGAGGTGCGGCTCCTTACGATACTCGACGTTTTCGACGCGCTCACGGCGCGGGACAGGCCGTATAAGCCGGCGATGCCCGTAGAAAAGGCGCTTTCGATACTGCACAGCATGGTATCCGAGGGCGCGATCGACGGCAAAATACTTGAACTTTTTGAAAAAAGCAAAGCTTGGGAGGCTGAAAATTGAAACAAGTTTCAACCTTCAACCCCATTTGAAATAGAAGCCGTTTGTCTCGCCGCTGCGCGGCAACCGAAAAACATGGCATTTATGACCATTCCATTTGATGGTCATTTTGTGCCTTGAACTTCAGTGAAAGGAATGGTCATAAAATGAAAAAGCTGCTGTCTCTCATCCTCGCGTTCGCGCTTATAGCCGCGATAGTCATCCCCATTCTCGCCGCGGACGGCGTTGGGACTACGATACGCCTCGGCCAGACGAAGGGCATAGTCGCCGTTCGTAACGCTTCGGGCAATTTCCGATCCGCGAGAAAGGATATGCGCCTTTATAACGGGTACAGCGTGCAGACCGCCTATTCATCGCAGGCTTATATGACCCTTGACGACACGAAGGCCGCAAAGCTGGACTCCCTTTCAAAGGCGGAGGTCAAAAAGTCCGGCAAGCAGCTCGAGATAAAGCTCCAGACGGGCAAGCTCTACTTCGGCGTAGATAAGCCGCTCAGCTCGGACGAGAGCCTTAATATCTGCACCTCGACGATGGTGACCGGCGTCCGCGGGTCTTACGGGTGGGTCGAGCCCAACCTGATGGGCCTCATCCACGGCCACGTCACCGTGACCTGCCGCAACCCCTACACGGGCGAAGTAAGAGTGACCGAGGTCACGAGCGGACAGATAGTCTACTTCGACCCCTATGCCGACGGGGCGGGAGCCGAGCCTCAGCTTCTTGAGATCGACTTCATAAAGCGGCTTATGAAAAATGAGGACGTCCCCTCCTTCGTTATTGAGGAGATCCGCCTCAGCCCCGAGCTTCAGGAGCTCATAAACGAGGACGTTGAAAATCTCGACGTTCCGACGCTTTTGGGTCTTGAGGAGGAGAAGCGCGCCGCCGAGGAGGCGGAGATCGCCGAAAAAGAGGCCGGGATCGAGGCCGCCATGGCGGAGCAGGATGCCGAGATAACGGGCGCTGAGCAGTATTACGTTGCGCCTACCGAGTCCACGAGCTCGTATATAGTGACTCTGCCCACCGGAGGCGATTACACAATAAACGGCGTTACCGGCGGAACGATGGTTGACGCAACACACTATTCCGTAGTTTCCGGTAACACGTTGACGTTTACACTATTCCCCAATGCCGGATTCAGCGTTTACGAGGACTATCTGAGCGTCTCCGCAGAGGGCGCTGCAGTTACGATCTCACAGAATGGCACTAACTGCGACGTTAGCTTTAACGTTTACGGCAACAGAACTGTAAGCGTAGACAGCGGCGTCTTCTTTGAGACTGACATAGCAGGGCTGGCGGCTGCTTTAACCGCCCACGATGAGGTCGTGCTTACCGGAACCGGAGCTCTTGCCGGCAACCAAAACGTAGCCAACGACAAGACCCTTCTTCTAAAAGCTGATCTTAGCGTCAACTCACCCAACATGCTTACCTTGGATGCAGCGGGTACGGGTACAAATCCCGGAAAGCTCATAATTGACTCCGGAGTTACGCTGACAACAGATAACGGATCAACGGTTACGAATAACGGAAAACTCGAAAATTACGGCACGGCGAACATCGACGGAGAACTATCCTCCACCTTGGGAAGCGAGATTGTAAACTACACCGGCGGAACTATGAATTTCTCCGCAAACGGGCGGCTTTCTGGCGCCCCGGCAGTCGATAACCGCGGCTATTTAGTCGTTAGCAACACAGGAGACCACGGCATCAATCTTAGCGGCGGATCCTTAAATATCAGCGGCCAGCTGGAGACCACAACCGCCAACGGCGTTCTGGTCAATTATAATACACCCGTGGAAATCAGCGGGCTTTTGACCATCGGGGCCGGAACAACCTTTGAAGCCGGTCTGACCGGAACGGCTGCCTTTACTATTACAGATACCGGAACAGTAGTGAACAACGGCACCTTCTTCCCCCGCCCCGCCTCCATGGCGGTAAACCGCGGTACGATAACTAATAATCAGGCCTTCACTGTGGGCTGCAATCTTGACAGCTATTCCGGCTTAATTGAAAACGTTGGTACAGCAACGATGGAGGTAATGGGAACGAACATAGTTTATTATAACGAAACTTTAAACGGCGCATTGACCTACATCGGCTCAGGCTCGGTGGTAGACAGCCCCGCTCCCTGATAGCGCGCCTTGATCAGCAAGTCTCAGGAGAATATAAAGAATGAAAAAGAAGCTTGCATTTCGCCTCCTTGCCGCCTTTTTGATCGCCGCCCTTGCGACGGCGGCGGCGGGGCTCGGGCTCTTTGACAATCTAAATTCGACCCTCTCTGACCTTATCTATCAACACCCGGAGGGCTCGGACGGGCAGATCGTCGTTATCGGTATGGATCAGCGGGCGACGGAGGAATACGGTCCAATGCCCTGGCCCCGCGATATCGTAGCTGACGCCGTGGCGATCTTAAACTCCAACCCCGAAAACGCTCCCGCCGTTATCGGCGTCGACGTTCTCTACGTCGGCGCGAGCGCGGATCCCGAGGCGGATAAGTATTTCGCCGAGGTCTGCGCCGAGGGCGGAAACGTGGTCGTCGCCTCCGCCGCCGGCTTCGGAAGCGAGGTCGTTGAGCTTGAGGACAGCTTCTACGTTGATAACGGCGCCGTCGTAAGCTGGGACGAGCCCTATCCCGAGCTCAAGGACGCAACGGACGCCGGGCATATAAACGCGATGGCGGATAACGACGGGATAATCCGCCACGGAAGGCTCTATATCGACACGGAGAAGTACGGCAGGGTAATGAGCTTCTCCCGCGTCATATATGAAAAGTACTGCGAATATACCGGCGAAGCGGTAAAGCCCGCGCCGGAAGGCGAGAGCTATTACCTTTCCTTCACCGCCGAGCCCCGCGGCTATTCCGAAAGCGTCTCCGTACTCGATATAATCGAGGGGAACTTAAATCCCTCCTATTTTGCCGGAAAGATAGTCCTCATCGGCCCATACGCCCCGGGGATGCAGGACGAGTACAGAACGGCAGTGAGCCACGCGAAGAATATGTACGGCGTGGAGATACAGGCAAACGCCATCGACGCTTTCCGAAAAGGCTTCTTTCCAAATGAGGCGTCCCGGGCTCTTCAGCTTGCCGTTCTCTTCATTCTCTCGTTTGCCGCAGTCCTGTTCTTCTTTAACCGCAAGGTGCTCCCCTCGCTTTTGGCCTGGGCTCTCTCGGTCGCCCTCTGGCTCGGAATATGCATTCTGCTCTTTAACGGCGGCACGATACTGAACGTTCTCTGGGTCCCGCTCTTTATGACCCTTATCTTCATCGGCTCCGTCGCGGCAAATTACATCCGCGCCGCCCGCGAGAAGAGGAAGATTCAGAACACCTTCGGGCATTACATAGACCCCGAGATAATGCGCCGCCTTATCGCCCAGGGCTCCTCCGCCCTTGAGCTCGGCGGAAAGCTCTACGATATCGCCGTACTCTTCGTCGATATCCGCGGCTTTACCACGATGTCGGAGGCTCTCGACCCGCCGGCGGTCGTGGAGATAATAAACAAGTACCTGACGCTGACAACGGAGTGCATAATGAAAAACCACGGCACCCTCGATAAATTCGTCGGCGACTGCACGATGGCGTTCTGGAATGCGCCGATAGCCCAGGAGGACGCCGTTTACCTCGCCTGCCGCGCCGCCATGGATATGGTGGAGGGCTCAAAGAAGCTCGGTGAGGAGCTTATGGAGCGCTTCGGGCGCACGGTCTCCTTCGGCGTCGGAGTAAACTGGGGCCCCGCCGTAGTCGGCAATATAGGCGCTCCGAAGCGAATGGACTACACCGCCATCGGCGACACGGTAAATACCGCCGCAAGGCTCGAGGCCAACGCCCCCGGCGGCAAGATTCTCATATCCCGCGCAGTCGCCGATATCCTGGGCGACAGAGCCGTGGTAACGAGCCTCGGCGACAGCATCAAGCTTAAGGGAAAAGCCGAGGGCTTTGAGATACTCACCCTCAACTCCCTGAATTAGGAAAGGAGAACTATGATGAAAAAGATCATATCCCTCTTATTATCCCTCTGCCTAATCCTCGGCCTCGCGTTTACCGCCTCAGCCGCGGTAGAAACGGGAGAGGAAGAGCATCTCCGCACCTCGTTTGAGGGCGTGACCGTCCTTGAGGACGGAACCGTTCTCGCGACGGACTCCTGGAACAAGGTCATCTGGAAGATCTCCGGCGGGAAGGCCGAGATCTTCGCGGGGAAGATCCCCGTTGCCGATATAACGGGCGAGCCTCAGGGGAGATATAACGACGGTCCCGTCGACAAAGCCTTCTTTATGTCGCCCTGCGCCATAGTTCCCTTCCTCGAGGGCTACGCCGTATCGGATCCTGCCGCCAACGTGGTGAGATACGTCACCGAAGAAAAGGTGATGACCCTCGCCGGAAACGGTGAGGCAGGCTTCCGCGGCGGCACGGCTCAGAACGTCCGCCTCGATAATCCGACGGGTCTCGCCGCCGACGAGAGGGGCGGGCTCTACATAGCGGACACGGGGAACGGCACTGTCAGGTATATGAGCTCCTCCGGCTTTGTGAGGACTTATCTGACCGGGCTTTCCGCGCCTACGGGTCTTGCTTATCGCGACGGCACGCTGTATATCGTAGAGAGCGGGAAAAGCCGCGTGCTCACGGCAAAGGGCGGTATCTACTCCGTGCTCTGCGGCTCTTATGACGCCGCCGAGGACGAGGGCGAATTTTACGGCGGCTTCTCGAACGGAAAGGCCGCGAGCGCCAGATTCGACCACCCCTCCTCCGTCGCGGTCAGCGAGGACGGGCGCGTCTTCATCTCCGACCCCGTCAATCACGCGATCCGCTATCTTAAGGACGGCAGGGTCTATACCCTCAAAAAGGGCGACGGAGTGGTCGCCCGCCCGGTGGAGCCGAACGGAATATTCATCAGCGGCGATAGCTTATACGCCGCCGACGGCGTGGGCGATATACTTAAATACAGCATAAAGGACAAGGTCTTTTCCGACGTTTCCGACTCTTCGTGGTACGCCGAGGGCACGGCGGAGTCCGTCCGCCTCGGTCTCATAGCGGGCACGAGCAAGACCACCTTCTCCCCCGAGGCGCCTACGACGAGGGCGATGTTCGTTACCATGCTCGCAAGGTTCCAGTCCTCGCTCGACGGAACGACGAGGATAGACGGCGACACGAGCTTTACCGATATGACGGAGGAGACCTGGTGGTCAGCCTCAGCCCGCTGGGCGGCCGACGCGGGGATAGTAAAGGGTATGCCGGACGGCGCCTTCGCCCCCGACCAGCCGATAACGAGGCAGCAGATGGCAACGATGCTGTACCGCTACGCCGAGTATCTGGGCCTTTCGACCGACGTTTCCGCCGACCTCTCCTCCTTCCCCGACGCGGGCGAGATAAGCTCCTGGGCTCTTGATGGGATGCAGTTTGCCGTGGGCTCCGGCCTTATCGAGGGCAGCGGCGGAAGCCTCCTGCCCGCAAAGGACGCGACCCGCGCTCAGACGGTGACCGTCTTCCTCCGCCTCCTCGCCCTCGCTGAAGGCGAATAAAAAAAGATTTCGGGCAGGTTCAAACGAACCCGCCCGGTTTTTTATTTCCTCAGCTTTTTCAGCTCCGCCCTGGAGCCACATCTGGATGACCCTCATGCACCCGTAGGATACGAAATCGTACATCGCGTCCATCTCCGACTTGCCGAGCTCCGGCGCGAGCTGCGTCCAGTAAAGAAGGCAGGTCGGCTTCGCGACGTAGATGAGCTGCTGAAGGAAGGTGATATCGCCGAATTCGCCGAAAAGCGCCTCGGAAAACTCGTACCTCTCCTTGAGGGCGGTCAGCGCCTGGGTGAAAATGGTCACTACGTCCTCCGCCTTGCGGAAGGCAGTGACGGACGAGAGGATATCCTCGTAAAAGCTGTTCTCTATCTCGCCAAGCAGCTCGGCGGGGCTGCCGTAATACGCGTAGAACGTGCCGCGGTTGAGGTCGGCGGTCTCGCATATCTCCTTTACCGTTATCCTGTCGATCGGCTTCTGCTTCAGGTGGGTTATCAGGCTCTGCCTGAGCGCGGACTTCGTATAGTGCACCCTTCTGTTATCCTTCACGTTCGCCATTTTTCTATTGCACCTTTTTTATACATAATATTAAACATTGTGTTAATTCACACAAAAAACGGCGCTTTGACTATTGAAAGCGCCCGCCCTTAATATTATAATATAAGAAATTCGGGAAGTCAACACCGCGTTTATATAATATCTTCGTGTACGAATATTATAGGAGATGATCTCATTGAAGAGCTACAGGATAATAACGGACGGTTCCTGCGATATGCCCGCCTCCCTCGCCGAGGAGAAGCGCGTCACCGTCGTTCCCTTCTACGTCACCATGGACGAGAAGACTTATATAAAGGAGAACGTGGATATTTCCAAGACCGATTTTTACAAGTGGATGGTCGAGAACAAGGGCAGCTACCCCAAGAGTTCGACCCCCTCGGTCCAGGATTATCTCGACGTTTTCACCGAGGCCGCCGAGGCGGGGGAGGACGTCATCTGCATCTGCATAACGAGGAAGTTTTCAACCTCCTTCGAGTCCGCCCAGATGGCGGCTGATATGCTCGCTGAGACCCACCCTGGCTGCCGCGTAACCGTGATAAACGCGATGGTGAACACCGTGCTCCAGGCGCTTTTGGTGCTCGAGGCCGTCAAGCTCCGCGACAAGGGCGTGGATTACGACGAGTGCGTAAGGCGCGTTAAGGCTACCCGCCCCACGGGCAGGATATTTTTCACCGTCGGCAGCATAGACTACCTCCGCCACGGCGGCAGGATCGGAAAGCTCGCCGGGATCGCGGGCACAATCCTCGGAATCCGCCCCGTCATCACGCTTAAAGAGGGCGAGATATTCCCCGCCGGGATCACCCGCTCAAGGCAGAAGTCGATCGAAAAGGTCGAGGCTCTCGCCCTGGACTACGTCAAAGAGAACAACTGGGCGGACAAGGATTACGAGATGGTCGTTGGCTACGGCTACGATTACGAGGAGGCGGTCAAATTCCGCGACAGGATCTGCGCCGCTTTCGCCTCCATGGGCCATATACTAAAGGTGAACATATACCACATAGGAGCGGCGATAAGCGTACACACCGGCCCCTATCCCCTCGGTGTCGGCATAATAAAGCACGCCTGAGAGAACTCAATATATATATTAATCCCCGCGCTATCTGGCGCGGGGATTTGTGTTTCGGTGTGAGCTGATTACTTGAGCTCGACGGTAGCGCCGGCTTCCTCAAGCTGCTTTTTGATAGCCTCAGCCTCGTCCTTGGAGACGCCTTCCTTGATCTTGGAGGGAACGCCTTCAACAGCGGCCTTAGCCTCAACGAGTCCGAGACCGGTGATGGCGCGGACAACCTTGATAACGCCGAGCTTGGCGGAGCCGAAGCTGGTCATAACGACGTCAAACTCAGTCTTCTCCTCGACAGCGGGAGCGGCAGCGCCGGCGGCAGCGGGAGCAGCCATAGCGGCGGCGGAAACGCCAAACTCTTCCTCGAGAGCGTGAACGAGCTCGGAGAGCTCAAGTACGGTTAAAGCCTTAACTTCATCGATAAGGGCAGTGATCTTTTCGCTAGCCATTTTAATTTTCCTCCTGTTAGCAGTTCTTTTTAGTATGTTTTGTAATTATTCAGCGGCGGCGGCCTCAGCCTCTGCGGGGGCGCCGTTCTTCTCCGCGATAGCCTTGAGCACGATGGCGAGGCTCGTGATGGGAGCCAGCATGGTGCCGAGGACCTGGGCGCGAAGAGTGGGAAGGGGCGGGATCTTAGCAAGAGCTACGACCTCGTCTACGGAAATGACCTTGCCGTCCATAAAGCCGCCCTTGATGGTGAACTTGGGGAGCTTTTCGGCGTACTCGTTAAGAATACGGGCGGGAGCCACGGGGTCGTCCGCGCTGGTTGCGAGAGAAGTGGTTCCGTTCAGCACGTCGTCAAGCGCGTCGAAGCCGACGTTCTTGGCGGCGAAACGGAGCAGGGTGTTCTTAACTACGGTGTAGTTAACGTTGGCCTCGCGCATCTTCTTGCGGAGCTGAGTATCGTCGGCGACGGAGATACCGGAGTAATCCACGAGGACGCCGGCAGCGGACGCGTTCAGACGGTCGGTAA
Source organism: uncultured Eubacteriales bacterium (assembly GCA_900317385.1). Taxonomy (GTDB): domain Bacteria; phylum Bacillota; class Clostridia; order Oscillospirales; family Oscillospiraceae; genus RUG626. The sequence goes on along the minus strand of ONGN01000062.1, from coordinate 4,657 downwards.
GCTCGTTAACGATGGCCTGCTTTTCGCTCAAAACCTTTGCATTGGGCATTTTCTTATTTCACCTCCGAAACACGAATTATCGCGTTCAACAAAAAAGCGCCTTCGCGCCAAAGCACGAGGGCACACAGATAATCTTTTTAAAAGTTATCCGTACCTCGGCAGGAAATTAAGCCTTGCGGCGCCTGCTGTCTTTGGAACGCCTGGATATAATATTACACTTTTCCCCGTTTGTCAATAGTTTTTAGTTAAGTTTCCGCTATTTCGCGGTACATTCCGGCGGCGTCGTCCTTCTTCACCGTCTCGGCTACGCTGAGTACCTCGACCACGGTCCTGCGGCTGCCGAACTGGAGCTCCAGCCTGTCGCCGACCTTCACGTCGGTCGAGGGCTTCGCCGTTTTGCCGTTTACGCTGATATGCCCGGAATCCGCGGCCTCCGCCGCGACCGTCCTCCGCTTTATAAGGCGGGAGACCTTGAGATATTTATCGAGACGCATTGTTATTTCCCCTTAAAAAAGAAATCAGGGCGGCGGGATTATTCCCGCTCGCCCCGGACTGTTATTACTCAGCGACAGCGTCCTTGAGAGCCTTGCCGGCCTTGAAGGCGGGCAGCTTGGAAGCGGCGATCTGGGTGGTCTCGCCGGTCCTGGGGTTGCGGCCTACGCGGGCGGGGCGATCCTTGACCTCGAAGGTGCCGAAGCCTACGAGCTGGACCTTGTCACCGGCCTTAAGAGCCTCGGTAACGGTCTCAACGGCGGCGGCGAGGGCCTTCTCGCTGTCCTTCTTGGAAAGTCCGGTCTTCTCAGCGATCGCGCTGACGAGTTCAGTCTTGTTCATTCTAATATCCTCCTGTAATTCTTTTAAGCCTTGGTTCGGCTTTCATATATTAAAGGGGGCAAACCCTTTAAATGCTTTTTTTCGCTCTCTCCCAGAGCTGGTTTTGCTCGTCGGGCGAAAGCTCCTTTAGATCGCGCCCCGCCTCAATGGCGGCGGCCTCCGTTTTTGAAAAGCGGGCGATGAATTTATCGGTTGAGGCGTTCAGCGCCTCCTCCGGGTCTATCTTGAGCTTTCTCGCGATATTCGCGGCGGTGAAAAGAATATCGCCGACCTCCTCGAAAACGTCGCCCTCTCCGGAAAGCGCGGCCTCGAGCTCACGCAGCTCCTCCCTGAGCTTATCGGCTATATCCCCGGGCTTTTCCCAGTCGAAGCCGGCCTTTGCCGCCTTCTTTGAGACCTTCTCCGCCCTCCAAAGGGCGGGAAGCGTTCTCGCGACGGAGTCCATCGCCTCGGCAGCGGTGCTCTGGCTCTTCTCTTTCCGCTTTATATCGTCCCAGTTTTTCAGTACCTCGTCGGCGCCGGAAACCGTGACCTCGCCGAAGACGTGGGGATGGCGGAGGATGAGCTTTTTAACTACCCCGTCCGCCACGGAGTCGAGGTCGTAGTTACCCTTCTCCTCCTCGAGCTCGGCGTGGAAGGCGACCTGGAAGAGAACGTCGCCCAGCTCTTCGCGAAGGTGCTCGGTATTCCCCTCGTTTATCGCCTCGACGGCCTCGCAGACCTCCTCGATAAAATCACGCCTGATACTCTCGTGCGTCTGCTCCCTGTCCCAGGGGCAGCCGCCCTCGGAGCGGAGCGCCTTGACGAGAGCCCGCAAATCCTCAACATTATAGCACGGCTTAAATTCAAAATCTACCATTATTTTCTCCTAAAGCGGAAAAATTTTTCATCTGTTTTTATGATTTTTCACGTTTTATTTAAGTCTCAGAAGCTTCGCTATCTTTTCGCCCTTCGGCAGTATAAGAACGTCCTCCCTCGTCACCACCTTAAGGGCGAGCACGAGGGCGGCATAGACCACCACGGCGACGATTATCGTAATGCCGAGGCAGAGGATAACGCCGAGCCTGCCGCCGCCGAGATGCGGGAGCAAAAGCTTATCCAAAAGCCCGTAGACCGCGAAGGCGCCCGCTCCCATGACCGCGGTGCATACGAAGGGGCGGAACACAATCTTGATAAGGTCGGGCTTCTCGGGCAGCTTGAGCTGCATCACGATAATATTCGCGGCGGAGATCAGGATATAGCAGGCGAGGGTGGCGATCGGCGCCCCGATGATATTGAGCTCCGGTATGCTTACGAGCTGCCAGCTCAAAACGAGCTTTATAAGCCCGCCGACGATAAGGCTGAGGGCGGATATCTTCTCGTGGCCGGAGGCCTGAAGTATCGCGTTCGTAATGATATACTCACAGACGAAGAAGCTCGCGGCACCGAAAACCGTGAGGATCGCGGGCCCGTAGCCCTCGTAGCCCGTGCCGCCGTAAAGCGCGATGAATATCGGGCGGGAGAGGACGGCAAGGCCGACAGCCGCCGGCATGGCAAAGAGGTTCGTGAGCTTCATCGAGGACTCCATCGTCTTTTTCGCCTCGCCGTATTTTTTCGCGGCAAGGGCGGCGGCGATTATCGGCACTACGGAGACGGCGACGGGGGTTATGAACGCGGAGGGCAGGTTAAACAGCGCCAGCGCCTTTGAATATACCCCGTATAGCGAGATCGCCGCATCGTGCTCCATCCCGAGAACGGATTCAAGCGTATCGGATATTATGCGCGAATCGAAGAAGGTGATAAACTGGCTCGCGGCGGCGCCTATGGCGATCGGGAGGCTGACCTTGATTATCTCCCAGGAAGTGCTGCCGACTGAGGCTGGGGAGTCCACGATAATATCGGTGGCGTCCGCCCGCTTTATCCTTCTGTTATAAATCGCCATCACCGGGATGGCAAGCCCCATTCCGGCGGTAACGCCTACGATGGCTCCCGCCGCTATCGTGGCGAGGTTTTCGCCCCGGCTCGCAAGAAACCAGGCGACGGCGAGGCCGAACACCATCTTGCACACGACCTCCATAATCTGCGAGAGGGAGGTCGGCACCATATCGTTATGCCCCTGACTGTAGCCCCTCAGCACTGAGACGAGGGCGGCAAACAGAACGGCGGGCGAAAGTATCTTGATCGCGAGGCTTATCTCCGCGTCCTTCATAAATCCCGCGAGGTTCCCCGCCCAAACGAACATGGCTATCGAGCCGAGAACGCCGATTATCGAAAAGACCAGCATACCGACGCTGTAGTATCTTCGCGCCTGAGCGTACCGCCCGGAGGCCCGCGCCGCCGATATAAGCCTGCTCAGCGCAACGGGGACGCCCGCCGTGGATATCGCGAGCATAAGGTTATATACCTCGTATGCCTTGTTGAAATGCCCCGTTCCGTCGTCGCCGAGGAGGTTATATAGGGGGATCTTATAGATCGCGCCGATTATCTTCGTAAGCGCGACGGTGGCGGCGAGTATTGCCGCCCCCTTGAAATAGCTCTGTTTTTTTGCGGCCTGTCCTGCCAAATTCATCAGACCCTTCGATTAGAATTCTTAGTTAATAACTATGCGGCATAATCTGCCGTAAACCTGAAATATCCGAAAAAGTTCCGATATTCATTTTCGTATCCCGTTCCCGCGTTTACATAACGGCTGTGGAAAACCCTGTGGAAAAGCGGGAAAACCCTTTATTTTCGCAGGGTCACGGAATTTTTTCCTCCGGTCCATAATATTATGCGCGATTTTGGATATTCATATTTTTCTGTCGAATATTCAAATATTATGTCGCCTTACGTCGAGATTACGTTAAGCTGTCGGCGCCGCTCTTTAACCTTCGGATATCCTTCCCCACGAAGCGGAGGCTCATAAAATCGCCCTCGAGGCGGCTCATAACGGCGGGGGAATAGCGGCTCCCCAGCTCCTTCGGGGTGAGATTCGAGGTAATTATCGTCTTCTTCCCTGTGATATTCCTCGTGTTGATTATCGTATAGAGGGCGCTCGTTATGAAATTCGAGGGCATCTCGGTGCCGAGGTCGTCGATAATAAGAAGGTCGCAGGTCTCGATGCGCTTTATCTCGCTTCTGATTTTCTCCAGATCCTCGCCCCGGTTGAACTTATCCTGCTCATAGCGGGAGAAGACGGCGGCCGCCGTATCGTATACAACGGAATAGCCGCGCTCAGCCACGACCTTGGCGATTGAGCTTGCGAGGAAGGTCTTGCCGAGGCCGGTGCCGCCACGGAAAAAGAGGTTCAGCGACTTCATCGAAAAGTTTCTCGCGTACTCGGCGGCAAAGTCGAAGACCTCAGCCATCAGGGCGCGGGGCGATATCCCCGTCCTCGGGTCCGGCTCATCGGAGTAGTAATCGAGGCGGAATGAGTCGAAGCTCTCCTCGCCGAGCTTCAAAAGCTGGCTCAGCTCCTTGACCTGCTCCTCGCGGTACAGGTCCATTAGGCAGGAGCAGAGCTTCGTGCCGTCGTAGCCCGTATCCTTGCATTTGGGGCAGATATAGCTTTCCGAAAGGTAGTCCGGACTGAAGCCGGCGGCGGTGAGGGTCAGCGCCCTCTCCTCCTGAAGGCTGAGGCTCCTGTCCCTTATCTCGTCCAGCGCCTCAACGGGGTCCGCGCCCTTTTTGAGGGCGACGTCGATCGCGTCGATCACCGTGCGCTTCATCTGGGCGTCGATCTCCGCTATGCGCGGGTCGCGGGCGTAGGCCGTGGCTCTCCGCCTTCCCATCATTCTCTCGTTTTCGGCTCTCCTCTCGTCGAGGCGGGCCTTTGCTCTCGCAAGTATCTTTCCGTCAAGGCTCA
>ONGN01000053.1 GCA_900317385.1 uncultured Eubacteriales bacterium | reverse complement strand
ATTATAGAGATGCGTAATCATAAAAACGCCCCCTGGGAGCCGAAGCAGCTTCGGCAGAAGGCTATCATCATATTCGCGGAGGCTTTTCTCGTAGGCATTCACATTCTCGTATACGCGCTTAACAAGGTTACGATCCCATACGTGCCTATTCTCTTCGGCATCATAGCCATGCTCGTCTCCGGGCGGAAAAACACCCTGGTGCCCGTGGATTTTGCGCATTTGAGCGAGCGCGCCATGCTCTACGTCGTCTTCACCTTCGGCGAGATGATAATAGCCATCGCCTCCTACTTCAGCGGCGGCGTGACGTTCAACAGCATCTATTTCGCCGTTATGGCGTTTCTCATCGTCGCAGGCCTGCTTTTGAGCTACGGAACGCTGTATAACCGTCTTATTGACAGGGAGATGAGCACGAACGGCGTCTATTATATGCTGCTGCATATCTTCCTTGTTTTCGCGCTGAACAACATCTCCGCTTCGCTTGAGTTTATGCGCGAGGAAGACGTCGCTCTCCTACCGAAGACCCTGTTCCTCGTCGGCTCGTTTTTAGTCTATTTCACCTTCCTTTTCCTGACCGGGCCATACACAAAAAAGCGCTGCGGCTTCGATTTCAGATTCGTCATGATGCTTATCGTCATTGCGCTTTCTTTCGTCGCGCTGATGCTGCTTTTGCGGGAGCAGATGTTTTTGAATATCGCCGTTTCGGTCGTATACGTTTTCGGCGTTTTTCTTCTGATATTCCGCCACGCAAAAAAATGCGGCGAAGAATGATAAAAAAGGCTTGCGTCTGTCTAATTAGACGCAAGACCTTTTTTATAATCCGAGCTTTTCTTTTACGTATTCTATCTGCGCTTCAACGCTCTCCGGAGTCGGGCCGCCGAGGCTCGTTCTCTTAAAGCAGCAGGCCTCGATATCTATCGCGGGGTAAAGGTCCTCGGAGAAGAGCGGCGAGAGCTTCTTATACTCGTCAAGGCTCAGCTCCTCGAGGGTGAGGCCCTTCTCGGAGCATAGCGAAACGATCTCACCGACAAGCTTATACGCCGTTCTGAACGGCATGCCCTTGCCAACTAGGTAGTCTGCAAGGTCTGTTGCGTTTATAAAGCCCTTTTCAGCGGCGCGGCGCATATTCTCCCTGTTTACCCGCATGGTGGCTATCATCGGGGCAAAGACCCTGAGTGCCGCCTTTACGGTATCGAAGGCGTCGAAGATCGCCTCCTTATCCTCCTGCATATCCTTGTTGTAAGCGAGAGGGATGCCCTTCAGCATCGTTAGAAGCGCCATAAGGTCGCCGTACACTCTTCCCGTTTTGCCCCTCGTGAGCTCCGCCATATCCGGGTTCTTCTTCTGCGGCATTATAGAGGAGCCGGTCGAGTAGGCGTCTGACAGCGAGGCGAAGCGAAACTCCCAGCTTGACCACAAAATGACCTCCTCGGAAAAGCGGCTGAGGTGCGTCATAACAAGGGCAAGAGCGGAACAGAGCTCAACGGCAAAATCCCTGTCTGATACCCCGTCGAGGCTGTTGCGGCAGGGAGCTGAAAAGTCGAGAAGCCCGGCCTCGTAATATCTGTCCGTATCGTAGGTAGTCCCGGCGAGAGCGCAGGAGCCTATCGGCGTCTCGTCCATCCTTGAAAGGGCGTCGCTTATCCTGCCGATATCCCTCGTAAGCATCATGGCGTATGCCATAAGGTGGTGGCCAAAGGTTATGGGCTGAGCGCGCTGAAGATGGGTATAGCCGGGCATAACGGTGGATTTCTCCTCCGCCGCCTTCTCGCATAGCGTCCTCGCGAGGTCTTTTATAAGCGCTGCCGTCGCAATGCCCTCACTTCTGAGGTATAGCCTCAGATCCTGAGCCACCTGATCGTTGCGGCTGCGGGCCGTATGCAGCATCTTTCCCGCCTCGCCGACGCGGCGCGTAAGCTCCGCCTCAACGAAGCTGTGGATATCCTCAGCCTCGGGATCGATCGTGAGCTTCCCGGTCTCGATATCGCTGAATATCTCCGAAAGACCGAGCCTTATCGTCTCTCCCGCCTCATGGGGTATGATCCCCTGCTTTGCGAGCATTTCCGCGTGGGCTATCGAGGCTTCGATATCCTCGCGCCACATACGGCTGTCAAAGGCTATCGAGCGGTTGTAGCTCTCAGCCGCGGGGTCTATATTCCCGGAAGTTCTTCCGGTCCAAAGCTTTGCCATAGTTTTTCCTCCGTTTAAGATAAACGAGCTTCGGCAGCGTGCTGCCGCCGTAGGGCATAACGATTACCTTTGCCTGCGTCCCGTGCTTTAAAAGCGCCTTGTCGAACGCGCGCTGTACGCTTCTCTCCGGCTCGAGGAAGATATCCCTCACAAGCGCCTCGTCCATCTCCGAAACGAGGGTTATATCCGCCCTTTTAAGTATCAGGGCTATCGCCGCCGCCTTGTGGCCGCCGAGCTTAAAGCCCTTTGACAGCCTTTCGATTATATCTGAGGGCGACTCCGCCTCCCGCATCCAGCGGGAAAAGGTCTCGTTCCCGAGCCCTTCGGGGCATTCGCCGACCAAAATCACCGTGCCGCCGTCTTTTACGGCGTGCTTCGCGTTATCGAGAGCCTTCTGCGTCTGATACAGATTCACGTCCTTCGGCGCTCCCGCCTGACAGGTTACGACTATGTCCGCTCTCTCCTTGATTGGAGCGGCAAAGAGGCGGTCTAAGAATTTGCAACCCTCGCGGTGCGCCTTTACCATATCTCCGGCGAAGGCGGCGACTATCTGTTTCTTCTCGTTCAGCACCACGTTGAGTATGAAGTCGGCGCCGACCATAGCCCCAGATTCCTCGATATCGCGTCTGAGCGGATTTAACTCGAGGTTTCCGGCACGGCTCTCCTCCATCACCATAAGGCTGTGGTTTTTTTCGATTGCAGCGGGAGTCGAGACTCCCGGCATAAGCGCCTTCGCCCCGCCCGAGTAGCCCGCAAAATAGTGGTACTCTATATTGCCGAGCAGAATACGCCTGTCCGCCTCGGCGACCGTTCTCGTTATGTCAACCGGCGTCCCGTTTGATGTGAAGCCGAAGCGGACGCAGTCGTTCACGTCGGAATCGGCAAGGTTTATCTCCTCAAAGGCTCTCTCGCCCGCCAGGTGGCGCATCTCCTCAGCCGTATGTTTGCGGTGGCTTCCGAGGGCGAACACGAGGGTGACGTCCTTTGGGCTGACGCCCGCTGAAATAAGCTCGTCCAAGAGGGCGGGCATCACCTTATAAGTAGGCATGGGGCGGGTTATATCGCTCGTAACGATTGCGATCTTCTCGAACGGCTTTACGATATCCCTGAGCCTCGGCGAGCCTATCGGCTCAAGAAGCGCCCTTCTGACCTCCGTCTCCTCAGAGGCGGGAGCCTCCACCTTGTTCGGCGTAAGAACGCCGATAAGGTTTTCATCCGGTACGGTAAGCTCCTGCTTCCCTTTTCCGTATCCTAAACTGAATAACATTTTAATCACTACCTGACTGATTTATAAAAATCCAATGATCGAAACTCCGTGCCGAGCTGGGTGAGAAGATATGCCTCTGCCACGCGGGAGAGCTCCGAGAGGGTCTTTTCGCTTACCGTAAACGAGTAGAGCCTTTTCGCCTCGGCTCCGACTATGTACTGCATCGCCCTCAGCACGGATGGCGATAGGGTCATTCTCTCGCTCAGAGTTCCCTCGGCGCAGGAGCGGCAGGTGAGCACTCCGCCCTCCAGATCGAAGAGCGGGCTTTCGGACTCCTCCCTCCCGCAGACGGAGCAGCCGTAAAGAGACGGCTCAAAGCCTGCAAGGCAGGAAAGCCTCAGCTCAAAGGCGGCCTTCACGAGAGCCGAATTGTTTTTCCCTTCCGACAGGGCGTAAAGGGCGTTCAGCCCGAGCGAAAGAATCTCCGGATTCGGTATATCCTCGTCCGAAACGGCCTCCATTAGCTCGGCAAAGTATACCCCAAGGCTCAGGAGGGCAACGTCCTCGCGCAGTCCCTCGAAGAGCTCGATCGGGTGCGATTCCGTCAGCGTGTATCTGCCCCTCTCGTGAAACAGGGTGAGCTCGGAAAAGCCCAGAAGCTGGGCCGCGCCCGCATTTTTTGAGCCCTTGCGCTTCGCGCCCCGGGCGTTCACCGTTATCTTGCCCTCGGTATCCGTGAGCACCGTCAGTATCCGGCTCGATTCCTTATATGGAGCGTCGCGCAGAACGAGCCCCTTCGTTTTTATGTACATCGTTCCTCCGAAAACGCGGGGGCGTTCGCCCCCGCTCAAGACTGCGACGAGAGTTTTTTATACGCGATATAGAAAAGAATATTTCCCGTTTTTATAAAAAGAATCCATAGCTCTTGTGCCTTCATTATTATGACCATTCCCTTCCGCTGCACTGCAAGGCACAAAATGACCGTAAAAGGAGTGGTCATAATATGCCATGTTTTTCGGTTGCCCCGTAGGGGCGAGAAAAACGGCTCTGATTCAATGAAGGTTGAAACTTGTTTCAATCTTCTCACCGCATTTATTTTGCCGCGGCGGGGGAATAATATTGAAGGTTTATTCTTCCGAAAAACCGAAGCTTTTCAGATTCGCGCCGGAGTCGCGCCAGTTTTCCTTGACCTTCACCCAGGTCTGAAGGAAGACCTTAGCGTCTATCATCTTCTCCATATCGGCTCTTGCGGCCTCGCCGATCTTCTTCAGCATCTCGCCGTTTTTGCCGATGATTATGCCCTTGTGACTCTGCTTTTCGCAGTAGATCGTGGCGTCGATCTCGTCAACACCGTCTTCTCTCTCCTTAAAGCCCGTTATTTCGACGTTTACCCCGTGGGGCACCTCGCTCTCGAGCGCCATCAGCATCTTCTCCCTGATTATCTCGGCGCAGAGCTGGCGCTCGGTCTGATCCGTCATCATATCGTCCGGAAATAGCTGCGGCCCCTCGGCGGAAAATTTTAAAAGCTCGTCGATCAGTATCTCTATCCCGTCGTTTTTTTTCGCCGAAACGGGTACGATTGCGTCGAACTCGTGCCTCTCCGCGTAGGCCGCGATTACGGGCAGAAGCTCTTCCTTTTCCACCGTGTCGATCTTGTTGATAACGAGGACGGCGGGTATTCCGAGCTCCTTTATCCTCTCTATAAGAAGCTCCTCCTGCCTTCCCACGTTTGCCTTCGGCTCTACGACGAGGCAGGCCGCGTCTACGTCGGATACGGACTCCGCCACGACCTTCACCATATACTCGCCGAGCTTGTTTCTCGCCTTGTGGAAGCCGGGGGTGTCGGCGAAAACGAGCTGGGTATCGCCGCGCTCAGCTACGCCGAATATGCGGTAGCGCGTGGTCTGCGGCTTCGGGCTGACGATAGATATCTTCTCGCCCACCATCGCGTTCACGAGGGTGGATTTGCCGACGTTCGGTCTGCCGATAACGGCTATCATCGCTGTTTTTGTTATCATAGTTTTACCTCTTGATATTCAGTATATCCATTATCGCGTCCTCCCGCGAGCGCATCTGCGCCTTCATCGGCCCCTCGTCCACGTGGTCGTAGCCTAGAAGGTGAAGAGTCGAATGCACGGCGAGGTAGCTCACCTCGCGCTTGTACCCGTGGCCGTACTCCTCGCCCTGCTCCTCACACCGCGGTATGCTTATCACCATATCGCCGAGGAAAATGGCGCCGGTGTCAAGATCACGCTCGCATTCCTCCGGGTCAAACTGCCCCGGGCTAAGCTCGTTTAACGGGAACGAGAGCACGTCGGTGGGCCTGTCCACACCCCGCTCGGATAAGTTTATCCCGTGTATCGTCTCGTCGTCCGTCAGCGTTACGTCAACCATACAGGGAGCGTCTACGTCTTCGGCTCTGAGAGCCGTCATGATCGCCCTCTTTACGAGGCGGGCGGTCTCCGGTCTTCCGAGGCCGCGCCTCGTGCGGGTGACGCTGATGTAATCAGAAGCCATATACGTCCTTCATCTTTCCCTCAAGGTAGTCGAGATAGTATTTCGGGTCGAACGGAGCCTCCATCGCGTTGTTCAAGATCCACTCCGCCTTTTTGGAGCTCGCGTATTTCCATATCCTGTCGCCGAGCCAATCTCTTATCGGCTTGAGGTCTCCGGAGGCAACGGTCTTCTCAAAGTCGAGGCTATCGCGCATCTTCGCAAGGAACTGGGCGCCGTAAGCCGAGCCGAGAGCGTAGGACGGGAAGTAGCCGATGCCCGCTCCCGCCCAGTGGGAATCCTGAAGTATGCCGTGCTTATCGTCCGGCACGGTAACGCCGAGGTATTCCTTGTAAAGGGCGTTCCACATCTCGGGAAGCTCCTTCATATCGACAGTTCCGTTTATCATCTTCCTCTCCATATCGTAGCGCACCATAACGTGGAGAGCGTAGGTAAGCTCGTCCGCCTCGGTGCGGATGAGGCTGGGCTCTGCCTTGTTCGCCGCCCTGTAAAGCTCATCTACGGTGTATTTCCCAAGCTCGGGGCAGAGACGCACGGCGTCGGGGTATATAAGGCCGATAAACTCGCGGCTGCGGCCGATTATGTTCTCGAAGAAGCGGGACTGGCTCTCGTGGATGCCCATGGTGACTCCGCCGCAGAGACCGGTGTAGCTGTATTTCTCATCGCCGCCGAGCTCGTAAAGGGCGTGGCCGCCCTCGTGGATAACGGAGTACATTGAGCTTAAAAACGCGTCCTCGTGATAGTGGGTAGTAATTCGGACGTCGTTTCTCGAAAAGTCCGTGGTAAACGGGTGCTCCGTCTCGCCTATGGCGCAGCGGTCGCGGGGTATGCCTATGCGCTCCATAAGGATATCGGAAAACTCGCGTTGCTTCTCTATCGGGAAGAAGACCTTGGCGCAGGCGTCGTCCGGCTGCTTTGAAGCCTGCACCTTTTTGACGAGGGGGACGATGCGCTCCTTGAGCTTTGCGAAGAAGTCGTCGCACTTTGCCATTGTGAGCCCTTCCTCGTATTTATCGAGGCAATAATCGTAGGGGCTTTTATCCGGGGCGACCTTCTCGGCGAAGAGCTTTGTGAAGTCAATCACCTTTTTGAGTATCGGCTCGAACATAGGATAGTCGGACTTCTCTTTTGCCTCGTGCCAAACGGCGTCAGCCTCGTTCATAAGCTCGGTGTATTCGATGTAGGTCTCGAGCGGAACTGCGTTCAGCTCCTTAAGGTCCTTCTCCCGAAGCTCGACTCTTCGGAGTGTCTCGTCGTCGAGCTCGTCCGCGTGCTCACGCAGAAAGCCGAGCAGAGCTACAGCCTCCTTGTCCGTTGAAATCTTATACGCCTCCCCGGCGAGAACGCCCATTGTCTTTCCGCGGGGAACGGAAGACATCTTGGGCGCGCCGGTAGTTCCATCGTAATAAAGTATCCCCATCGCGTGGTTATACGCGAATTCTTTAAGCTCAAGCTCGTTTAATTTTTCTTTTGCCTCTGTTACTGTCATTTGTACGCTCTCCTTTACTTCTTTTTATGCATATCGAACTTCTGCCGCGACTCATCCTTGGCGTGTTCGTATTTGTCGTAAGCCTCAACGATGCGCTGTACGAGGACGTGGCGGACAACGTCCGAGCCTGTAAGCCGCATTATCGCGATATCCTCCACCCTGTCGAGCACGCGGACGGCCTCCTTGAGCCCGCTCACCTTGTCGGCGGGAAGGTCGATCTGAGTGGTATCGCCGGTTATGACTATCTTCGAGCCGAAGCCCAGTCTCGTTAGGAACATCTTCATCTGTTCGCGGGACGTGTTCTGCGCCTCGTCGAGGATGATAAAGCTGTCGTCAAGCGTGCGCCCTCGCATATACGCAAGGGGCGCGACCTCGATATCTCCGCGCTCGAGGTATTTCGTGTAGGTCTCGGCGCCGAGCATCTCAAAAAGCGCGTCGTAAAGCGGACGGAGGTAGGGGTCGACCTTGCTCTGAAGGTCGCCGGGCAGAAAGCCCAGCCTCTCTCCCGCCTCAACGGCAGGGCGGGTCAGGACTATGCGGTTTACCTCCTTCGCGCGGAAGGCGGCGACGGCGGCGGCTACGGCGAGGTAGGTCTTTCCCGTTCCCGCGGGGCCAATGCCGAGGGTTATCACGTTTTTCTTGATGGCGTCAACGTATTTTTTCTGGCCGAGGGTCTTCGCCTTTATCGGCTTGCCCTTCGCCGTTACGCAGATCACGTCGCGCGCAAGCTCGTCAATCTTATCCTCGTTGCCCGCCTTGACGAGGTTCATAATATACCTGACGTTCTGCGCGTCGATATTCTCGCCCTTCGCGGCGAGGGAAATAAGCCCCTCGATGGCGTTTTTCGCGTACATCACGTTTTCCGCCTCGCCGGAGATCCTTATCTCCGACTCCCTGTCCGTTATCCGGACGTTCATCTCGCTTTCGATAAGCCTTAAATTCTCATCGAATGAGCCGAACACGTTGATAACGTGCTCCATTCTGTCTACGTTAAGTACCTGCTCCGTCATATTTCCTCCGTATTCTCTTTATCCGGATATCTCCTCAAGGCATTCTGCGCTGAGAGTCAGCGTCAGCACCCCGTTCTCCACCGTCTTTGAAAACTCGGTGGAAGTCACGCTTCCGGCTCCTATATCGCCGTTCAGCCTTGAGATAAGCCTCGCTTTTAAAATCGCCTCAGCCTCCGCCTCGGAAAGGGTCCCGGCGGACGGCGTCCACTCGTAAAGCTCCACCGCGCATAAGCTGAGCGGCAGAAGCCCGTTCTCGCTTATCCGAAGGCGCCTACTCTCCGTTATTTTATCACAGTTCATATACGGATTTCCACCCGTTAAATAAAAATTAATTCTTTTTTCTCCGAAAACGAGGGTTTCCCGCCGCTTCTCTGCCCCCGTATAGCTCTTTTTTATGCAGTCGAGCGGCATTGACGCCGAAAGCTCGCGCCACGTTCTCGCCTTTACGACCGCCTCGGCCCGCTCCTCCCAGGGGAAGCTCTCGCAGAGAATATCCCCCTTATCCACCGTATCGCCCGGCTGAACGAGGGCGGCTCCCCGCGTTACCACGACGCTCGTTATCACTCCGCCGCGCACGGCGCGCACCTCGCTTTTTATCTCTCTCACCGGCTTTTCGATCTTCTCCCTCACTATGACCCAGGCCGTGCTCCCGCGCACGTTCACCGTTATCCACGCGAGCTTAGGTAGTTTTAAAACGAGCCTGTTTTCCAGCATCCTGTTATCCACCGAAAATGCGGAGATACCCGGCTTTATTCCTTCGTCCCTGAGGGCGGCGAGTATCACGGCAGTAGGTATCTCCTCGTTGCCGCTGACCTCTATCTGCCAGATATAAAAGGACGAGGTCCATACCGTGCCGATCGCGAGTATCAGGCCGAGGAATAGGGCGTAGCGCTGCCTTAAGCCCATAAGGAAATACGGCGCGCCGCTCCTCCCCTTCTCTTTGACCGAGAAATATCCGCGTCTCTCAAGCTCGCGCAGTCTTTTAGCCCCGGTTGGGCTCACCGTCATCTCGGTCTCGGCTTCTCCCTTTCTCTTAAGGCCGCGAAACCCGATCCCGTTCTCCGCGCAGAGGTTTATCACTCTCTCGGGGTAGGGGCAGAATACGGATACCCGCACCTCTCCCCTTATACTGCCGCGTCTCTTCTTCATACGAGGTACTCCAGGCTCAAAATCTCGCCCCTTATCACGAGCTCGAGGTCGCTCATCGCCTCAAGCTCAAGCCCCGCGCCGCGAAATCTGAGAATGATCCGCCCGGCGTTTACGCTTATCTCCTCAGTCCCGTAGCCCAAAAGGCCTCTGTGATTTTCTACGTGCGCCCGTCCGTTTCCCGTTATCGTAACGCGGCAAACTCCCGCCGCCGCCTCTGACGGGACAGCGAAAACCTCGGCCGCTCTTTCAAGGGCTGTCTTTGACCTGTTTTTCTTCATTGGGATCACCTCTCGGGTAAATCCTATGCTGAATGCGGATATTTTACGCCCGCCGCAACATATACTTTCCCGAAGGGCGGTGATGCTTTGAAGCTATCGGAAATACGCCGGAGGGCGTACGACGTTCTCTCAATAGGCGGACTTATCGCCATAACGGTGGGACTCGTAGTGTTCACTTCCGAGATGACCGCGGCGGCGAAAAGCGGGGTCGAGCTGTGCTGGAACGTTATAATTCCCTCCCTCTTCCCCTTCTTCGTCGTATCTCAGCTGACGGTGCGTCTCGGTCTCGCTGAAAAGCTCGGCCGCCTTGCCGAGCCGCTTATGCGCCCTCTCTTCGGAGTGAGCGGGCGCTGCGCCTCCGCTCTCATTCTCGGCTTTATCGGCGGATACCC
>ONGN01000023.1 GCA_900317385.1 uncultured Eubacteriales bacterium | reverse complement strand
ATTAAGTTGGTCAATTACAGCGATATAAACCTGGTACCGGAAAAATCATACGGTGATAAATCCGGTTTCAAAGTTGATGAAGATTGCGGGATTAAGGATTTTAAAGCAATAGTAGTTTCATATGAGACTTTTGACGGAATTACGTGGGAAAACCCATTATACGAAGATTGGTGCAAATTATATGAGGGCAATAAATTAAGCAGTAATTCGTAAGTATCAGCTAAAAAAGTGGCATATTCAATCTCCAAGCACACGAAAAATCCGGTGCGGTTGCACCGGATTTTTCATTCTGTAGGCAGAAGCTGCGCTTTAGACCTGTTTTATCGTAGGGAGCGATGCCTACATCGCTCCGCGAATTTTGCAGCCGGCTGCGTTTTACGGCGGAGGCATGAGGGCATGCCTCCCTACGGCGTTTCGATATTTTTCCGAGTGGCTGACGCCCACGGCAGCCCACTTCTACGCATTCACGGCGCCGCCGCAGTATTCGCAGCAGCCGGAGGCGTCCGGGAAGGTGGTCGCTCCGCACCAGGGGCAGGTTACCGCATTCTTCGGCGCGGTCTGGGCTATGACCTCGTCGCGGACGGTCTGCCTCGCCTGGGTGAGGGCTTCCTTTATCTCATTTCCCATCTGGACGTACTCGTTATAGTCGTTCACGCCCATACCTAAGCCGGGAATATTGATTCCGCGCTGCCTGAAGTTCCAGTTCGTAGAGCCGCCTGTCATCGGGCGCTCGCCCGTGTTGACACTCGAGGGGTTGAGCTTGAAGCGCATATCGTCAAAATACGGGTGATTAACCCTTATCGTGATGTAAAAATCATAGGAATACTCGTAGCGCGGGGGATTGTAGCTTACGGAGTTGCCGTTCGGATCCTTGCGCTTTAGCTCGTCTCTGTCCTCCTCGATATCGAGGTCGCAGCCCGTGACCTGAGAATAGTCTAAAACGTCGGGGTTTGCCTGCGTAAGATTCGACGCCGAGGTGACCATGAACTTTCTCGCGTCCTCGTCGAGGTAGACCTTGTAGTACCTGCCGAGGCTGCGGGTTGTGTGGAAGGCGGAGACAGCCGCCTTATTCTCCTCGCGGTAGGCGAGCTGGCCCTTGATATCCTCGAGGGTGCTGTGCCTGCGCTCGGAAAACCAGGGCGAGAGCTTGGCGGCGCAGTCCTTGCAGAGGTTGCCGTCCTCAAGCTTCCTGTTGCCGAAGAGGCCGATCTTGCCGCCGCAGATGCCGCAGAATTTCTTATCAAAGAGTCCCATTTTTATGTCTCCCTTCTTTATCCTTGATTTTCAAAGAGCTCAGTGCCCTTAAACCTTACAAGATGGAAAGTGTATTTCCCCTCGCCGGCGGGGACTATATAGCTCAGTGCCCCGTCGCCGTTGTTCGCCTGATTTAGAGTCAAAAGCTGCTCGCCGTCAAGCTGGATCGCGCTTATCGCATAGTCGCCGAGATTGACCGTCATCCAGTCCGGGAGGATCTCAAAAACGCTGTCGTCGTCAGCCCAGCCGCGCTCAGTGATGCAGAGAAGGTCGGGAGCCTCGTCGTTCTCAGCCATATATCGGTCGTAATCGAGGACGAGGGGTACCACTGCGTTCTCTGTGATTATCTCCATCGTTCTGTAGTCGACAAATCTGACTGCTGCCAGCGTTTCGCCGGTCTCATCGTCGCAGAGCGCCCACATACCGTCCTCAAGGAAATACACGAGCTCGCGCTCGTTTGTCGGGTACGCGCCAACCCCCTCGCCCGCGAGGTCGTGGCCCGTTACGTAGGCGGGGGCTTCAGCCGGGATATGGAGAGCCCCGCTCTCGCCGAACCAGTATTCCCCCGCAAAGGCGCCGCAGGTCGCGAATACGCGCAGGGTCGGATACCAGGGGTTATTTACCAGAATGGCGACGCTCTCGCCCTTGTTCAGCACCCCGGAGGTCAGATTTACGTTTGGAAGATTGAAACCGTAGACCGTGGCGAGGAAATATTCGGTATCGTTATCCCATTCGGCTCTGTTAAATCTGTAAACGACTCCGTCCTCCTCGGCGGTCAGAATTGCCCATCTGACGCCGGACGGGTCTTCGGAATCCAAAAACTCCGTTTCGTAGATATCGACGGGCAGGGCGGCCTCCGCCTCCTCCCTCGTTTCAACGAAGGTAATATTGAGAAGGGTTATCGGCGCGGGCTCTTCGGCGGGCAGGTTAGAAATATAGCGCCACTCGCCGTTTCTTATCACAGCCGTCATAACGTAGGGCTTCTCGGCATAGTGATGCTCGATATCGACGCCATCGTAATACAGCGTGTAAGTATCGCCGGAGACGTAACCGTCGGTAAACTCGATCCCGATGATATTCGTATCGCCGTGCTGGAAGAGATAAACTCCGTCGTAATTAAACCAGCTAAGCTTTTTTCTCGCATATTCGTACGGCACCCCGGTTTTCTGAAGCGCGAATTTTTGGAGCGCATTTTCGGCTATAGCAGTAACGTCGGTGTCGATCTCGCCCTCGTACGTCTCAAAGTAAGAGAGCACTTCCTCCGGTACCTCCGGAAGGTCTATTCCCGCTCCGTTATACATAACCTCGTCCCAGTCGATCTCCTCCGGGCGGTCGTAGGTGCAGACGAAGAAGCCGCCGTCAGCGTAGTCAAAGTTATCGTTCAGGCTCTTAAGCTCCTCGGCTGTGAGCTGCCTCGTCCCGGCGGGCTCGGGCAGGGGCTCCGGTTCCGGCTCAGGCTCGGGTTCGGGCGTGGGTTCCGGTTCGGGTTCGGGCGTGGGCTCAGGCTCAGGCTCCGGCTCAGGCGTGGGTTCGGGCTCGGGGTCTTTCGCCGGCTTCGTTTCCTTGTCGGTTTTCGGCTCCGGCTCGGGGTCTGAGGGCCTCGCCTCGGAAGCGCAGGCGGCGAGGCTAAGCACCACTAAAGCCGCAAGTAAAAGCGCCAAAAATCTCTTTTTCATATTCGGCTCCTTTCGGGCATTTTATATCTATAAAATATCACATTCAGCCCCGTATTGCAAGAAAGATTAAGGCGTAGGTAGGCATGCCCACATGCCTCCGCGAATTACGATACGCTTATTTTCATCGGCGGAGCGATGTGGGCATCGCTCCCTACGGCGGATGAGAAAGAAGCGCCACCTTTGTCTACAAGTTAAGGCGCGAAGCCACAGCTTCGCGCCTTAATCTCAGGCGTAGCTGTGTACGCCGGGGAGAAGGGTATTCACCCCGATATAGGTAAAAATAACGCACACAAAGCCGACCACGGCGAAGATAGCCGCCGATCTTCCTCGCCAGCCGCGTCTTATCCGCAGGTGCAGGTATACGGCGTAAACTATCCACGTTACGAGCGACCAGGTCTCCTTCGGGTCCCAGGACCAGTAGCTGCCCCAGGCGCGCTCAGCCCAGATAGCGCCCGTTATGATCGTGAAAGTCAAAAACAGGATGCCCAGCGCGGCGCTGCGGTAGCTTATCATATCGAGCTTCTCCTTGTTCGGAATGTTCCGGTCGAGAAAGCCCTTATCCTTCATCTTATCCCGAAGAAGGAAGATAGCGGCGATCACGGCGGAAACTCCGAAGGCCCCGTAGGCGATTATCGCCGTTGAGACGTGGAAGCCGAGCCAGCCGGACTGGAGGGCGGGCATAAGCTCGTGTATTTTCTTCGACTGCATCGCCGCGTAGCCGATTATCAGGAAGGTGACGGGAGCTGCGAAGGCGCCCAGGACGGGAAACCTGAATTTCAGGATGAATACGAGGCTCACGAGCGAGAGTCCCCAGGCGAAGGCGGTGGCAAACTCATACTGGTTCGTAAGCGGCAGTCTGCCCGCGGCTATGCCCCTAAGTACGATAGCCGCAGTGTGGATTATTAAACCTGCGGCGTGGATTATCACGGCGACCTTCGATACGGCGTCGCGCTTTACCGCTATGAACACGAAATAGAGTATCATCGCGGCAAAATACAAAAGCAGTGTCGTGGTAAAAAGTACGTTTTCTATATTAACCATCGTTCTCTCCCCCATTCTCCGGCTTTACAGCCCTATAGAAGCTCTCCCTGAACAGCTCGCCGCCCTTGCGCGACGAGGCGCTGACCGTCCACTTCCCGCTCTCCTCTCTCACCGCCCAGACCTTTTTCGGCTGGATATAAAAGGCGAGGAAGAGGCCGAGCATAGTCACGAGGCCGCCCGCGAGGGCAAGCCATGCGAATGGATCGCGCTTTATCTGGATAAGCGTATAGCTCTGCGGCTCGGAGAAGGTCACGGTATATTCGTCTATCGTAAGAACGTCGGTACCCGTAAGCACGTTCATTCCGAGCATCTCCCCGTTATAATAGACTGAGTAGAGATAGCCGGGGTTATTGAGCCTGCCCGAGGCCGTCGCCGGGGCTCCGGCGTAGTAGTAGTCGGGATAAAACGCGTTGAAGTAAACTATAAGCTCGGGCTTATCCACTATCGGCAGAAGCTCGCCGGCGCAAAGGACAGTTTCCTGCAGGGGCTCCCCGCTCTTTAAAACGCTGACTTTCGCCGCCCAGCCGGTAGAGTTCTGATAAAAGCGCATACCGTAAAGGTCGGCGGGGTTATTGACGCTTATCTTCGCGCTCTCATTAGAGCCGTCCAATGCGTTTCTGACCGTTATGCCCGCCTCATACTGCTCAACGGTGTCGTCCTCGCGGAGGTCTACGCGGAAAGAGTCGATGGTGAGGATAAGACCGGTGTCGCCGATCGTCTTTGACTGGCCCGGTACACCGTAGACGGTATACTCCTCGTGCGTCATCTGCCCGAGGGCGAAGCCGAGGATAATAAGAAGTATGCCTATATGGCACACCCACGCTCCCCAAATACCGGCGCGGTTTTTCGATGCAAAAAGGGTCTCTCTGCCCTCCGCGTCCTCAATGAGCTTCGGTTCGGGCATACCGAGCCTTTTGAATACCTCCTCCGGGCTCTCCACGCCATCTGCGGTAACGTCGGCAGTCTCCGAGGGGAGCTTCGCGGCCCTCGTCCTCGCTAAAAGCCCCTTTATCTGCGCCATGCTGCAGAAGAAGAGATTAAGCGTAAGAAACGCCGTTATCGTAAGAAACCATGCGCTGTGGAAGGCGTCGTCAAGGTGGAAGGCGATTATCAGAGCCGCCGTTCTCTCGGAATAGCGCTGGGCGTACCACGAATAGGTCTGCCCCTGGGTAACGAGGCTCGCAAGCGAGCAGGCTATCGCGAGTATCACGAGAAGGGCGACGGCGAATTTCATCGAGGTCAGAAATTTCCAGATCTTGCGGACTGTTTTCATAGTCTTCCTCTTTAAACGGGCGCGGCATCGTCTGCCGCGCCCGGAGTTATTTTAGGCGTTAAGCAGCGCCATAGCCTCGTTTATCTTCTGATCCGCAGTATCGAGGCAGCGGAAGGCGAGCTCGGAATTGTGCGCCCCCTCCGCGTTCTCCACGTAGCAGAAGTCGAAGAACCACTGCGCCTCGCGGTGGAGCTTACGCACCGCGTCAAGCTCGGCCTCGGTCATATTCCCCGCCTCAACGGCGGCGGCAAGGGCGTTCTTGAGGTCGGAGAGCTTGTTTTCAACCTCTGTCTCCCTGGCTTTTACCCTATCCTGGAGCCTGTGGACGAAGGTGACCATATCGGTATCCTGATGGCAGACAGCGCAGCTCTCTAAAAGGGTCTCGTTCTCAAGCGGGCTCACGAGGATGTGGCTGTGATACACCGTGCCGTCCTCCGCCATCTCCATGGGCATATGGCAATCGGCGCAGTTTAGAAGAGCGGCGTGCTTGCCCTGAGAGAAGGTCTCGAACTCGGGGTGCTGAGCCTTCAGCATCGGGGTGCCGGTGCCGGGCTGGATCCAATCGTAGAAGCCGACGCCTCCGTCCTTGTTTCCGATCGAGTCGTAGTACGCCAGAATTGCCTCCGGCGTCATTGTCTCAAGGCTTGAGTACGGCATCATGGTCTCCGCGTTCTCAACGGTGAAGTAGTACTCGATATGGCACTGTCCGCAGGACACAGTCGCGGGGTCAAACGTGCTGACGTTATCGCCGAGCGCCTTCGTAACGTAAGAGTGAGTGACGACGAGCTCGCCCGCGTTGCCCGCCTCGTTTCCGTGGCAGGTGTAGCAGCTTATGTTCTCCTCCATCATCGCCATAACCTCGTCGAAGGGCATCTTATACACGCTGACGCCGAGGTCGTTTACGAGCTTTGCGAAGTTCGGGGTCTTGCATGTGAGGCAGTTTGCGTTCGGGTGCGGTCTCTCCGTTGCGGCGACGTCCTCAAGAGTGTACTCGTGGCCCCTCGCGCTGCCGTAATCCTTTGCAAAGCCGTAACCCTCGTAGATATTTACGAGGTAGGGATCCTCCTCGAGATACGAGGTGACGTAGCTGTTCTTCGCGTTATCTCCCATCGTAGCGACGATATAGGGATAGATCTCCGCCCAGTCGGAGGCGTTCACCGTTCCGTCCTTGCTCGTGGCGGTCGGGGCGGCGACGTTCAGATACTCGATATCGGCTCTCGTCAGCGGCCCGATCTTATCCCTGTTCTCAAGGTGATACATGAGATCCCCGCCGAAAAATCCGCCAATTAGCGCAACGGCGGCGATTATGACGGCGGCCGCTATTATGATTTTCAGGCCTAAATGTCTTTTTTCCATCTTGCGTCCTCCAATCTCCCATTAAACGGCGGGCGGAGTAATGACCTTAACGGGGCATTTTTCGGCGCATTTTCCGCACTGTACGCAGTTCTGATAGTTTATATGGGCGAGGTTATTCTCCACAGATACGGCGTCGTGCTCGCACTGCCTTACGCAGAGGGAGCAGCCGATGCAGCCGGCTGAGCAGACTTTTTTAACGAGCGGGCCCTTGTCCTTATTGGAGCACTGAACGGCGACCCGCTTGGAGCTCGGAATGAGCTCGATAAGCCCCTTCGGGCAGGCCTTCACGCAGAGGCCGCAGCCGACGCATTTTCTCCTGTCGACCTCGGCGACGCCGTTTTTAACCCGGATGGCGTTCTGCGGGCAGACGGCGGCGCAGGAGCCGAAGCCGAGGCAGCCGTAATCGCACTCGGTCACGTTTATGCCGCTGAGCACGGCGCTGCGGCAGTCCTTTATTCCGACGTAGTTTCCCTGATTATGCGTGACCTCGCAGCTTCCCTTGCAGCGGACGAAGGCGACCTTTCTCTCCTCCGCCTCAGCCGTGACGCCCATGACCTCTCCGATCTTTTGGGCTACGGGTCCGCCGCCGACGGGGCAGCCGTTTACGGGGGCTTCGCCCTTGACTATCGCGGCGGCCATCGCGTCGCATCCGGCGAAGCCGCAGGCTCCGCAGTTATTTCCGGGAAGGCATTCACGGACGGCCGTCTCCCTCTCGTCCACCTCAACGCGGAATTTATTCCCGGTGAAGACGAGGCCGACGCCGACGATGAGACCGATTGCGGTCAAAACGAGGGTGGTAATAATGATTATCTCCATATTCGCCCTCCCCTCAGAAGCTGAGGCCCGCAAAGCCCATAAAGGCTATGCTCATAAGGGCGGCGGCGATAAGGACGATTGGCGCTCCGCGAAGAGGCGCCGGTATATCCTCCTCCTTTATCCTGGAGCGGATGCTGGCAAGCAGCACTATGGCTATCGTATATCCGAGGGCCGTGCCGAAGCCGGAGAGTACGCACTCGATGAAGTTATACCCCTCCTGAACGTTCGTCAGGGCGACGCCGAGAACGGCGCAGTTCGTCGTGATGAGCGGAAGATAGATGCCGAGCGCCTTGTAGATCGCTGGCGACTTCTTCTTTAAAAACATCTCGACTATCTGAACGAGGGCGGCGATAACGAGGATGAAGACGATGGTCTTCATAAAGTCCATACCGAGGGGCTTGAGCACGTTATCGTACAGGATGCTCGCAACGCCCGAGGCTATCGTTATTACGAAGATAACGGCGGCGCCGAGGCTTGCCGAGGCTTTCATCTGCTTCGATACGCCGAGGAAGGAGCAGATGCCGAGGAACTGGTTCAGCACCACGTTGTGGATAAGGGCGCTGCCGATAACGATGAGGATAAGGCTCGTCATTTCTCCGCCACCTCCTCATTCTTCTCACAGGGGGCGGTGCAGGCGGAGCAGCATCCGTCGCAGCCCTCCTCAACGAGCTTTCTCTGGCGTGTCTTTATGCCGATAGCGTTCATAATCGCGATAAACAGGGCGATAACGAGGAAGGCTCCCGGCGGCTGAACGAAGATGCCGATGGGCTCGACCCCCTCCGGGATGACGTTTATTCCGAAGACGCTGCCGTTTCCTAAAAGCTCTCGGACGACGCCCGCGAGGGTGAGAGCCGCAGTAAAGCCGAGGCCCATCCCGAGCCCGTCCATAACGGCGAGACCCGGCGTATTCTTATTTGCGTACGCCTCAGCTCTGCCGAGGATGATGCAGTTAACGACGATGAGCGGGATATAAATGCCCAGTGCCTCATAGAGGGCGGGGATATACGCCTGGATAAGAAGCTCGGTGACGGTGACGAGGGACGCCACTATCACGATATAAGACGGGAGCCTGACCTGGTCGGGTATCAGCTTTCTGAGAAGCGAGATAACGAAGTTCGAGAGGATGAGCACCGCCGTGGTAGAAAGCCCCATACCGACGCCGTTTATGGCGCGGGTGGAAACTGCGAGGGTCGGGCACATACCGAGCATAAGTACGAGGGTCGGGTTTTCCTTTATAACGCCGTTGTACAGGCGTTCAAGGTATTTCTTCATCTCAGTTCCCTCCCTTCAGTGTTTTCAGGTAGAAATCGACTCCGGCGTTCACCGCGTTAACGACCGCCGTAGAAGTTACGGTAGCGCCGGATATGGCGTCCACCTCTCCGTCAGCCGAGGCGCCGGATTTCACAAGCGTGAACGAGGATATGTTCTTTCCGGCAAACTGGCTCATAAACTCCGGCTCGCCGCAGCGCATTCCCATTCCCGGGGTCTCGTTCAGCTCGGTAAAGGCGATGCCGTTCACAGTTCCGTCGGCGCTTATTCCTACGGAGAGGGTGATGTTCCCGTCGTTTCCGTCCGCCGAGGTGACGCTGATAACGTAGCCCACTATATTGCCCGAGGCGTCCTTTCCGACGACGGCGCTGTTGATATACACTCTTCCGAAGCCTGAGCCGTAAACCCCGCCGTCAAGGGCGTCTATGGCCTCTTTCCCGGAGCTTGACGCCTCGAAGCTGACGGCTTCGGGGCAGACCTCCTGATAAGACTTGGTGTTCGCCGCAAGCTTCTGCTCCTCGATGGTATCCTTCGTGAGGGCAAAGACTCCGCTCAAAGCGGCTCCGGCGATCAGGGTTATAAGCACGATTGCGATAACGGGCTTCGGTATTCTGAAGCTCTTTTTCTCCCTTGCGTCAGCCCCCTTCCTGTAGGCGAAGGGCTTCGGGATGATATAGGTGTCGATAAGCGGAACGAACAGGTTTCCGATGATGATCGAATAGCTGAATGAGTCGGCCGCCGTGCCGCATATCCTGAACAGGGCTCCGAGAACTCCGATGAGAAGTCCATAGATAAGCTGTCCGAGGCGGCTTACAGGCGAGGTGACGTAGTCCGTCGCCATAAAGAAGGCGCCCATGATAACTCCGCCGCCGCAGAGATTGGCGGCGAGGAAGCGGGGATCGAAGCCCTGGCCGCCGAAAAGCCCGATCAGCAGGGTGAAGCCCCCGATAACGGAGAAGCAGATCTCCCCGTGGATAATATCCATTGCCCAGAGGACGAGGCCGCCCACGAGCAGGGCGAGAGCCGAGCCGCCGATGACGCCGTTCGCGGTGCCGAGGAACATCTCGGTCACGTTCACCGCGCGGCCAGCCATAAGATCGCTCATTGGCGTGGCGGTGGTCACTCCGTCGACCTGGAAGAGAGTCATCGTTCTGCCGAAGGAGATGAGCAAAAAGCACCTTGCGGCGAGGGCAGGGTTAACGAAGTTTTTGCCAAGTCCGCCGAAGAAGCACTTGACGACCAGTATTGCGAACACGCTTCCGAGGATCGGTATGTACAGCGGAGCGCTCGGTGAGAGCGTCAGCGCGAGCATAAGGCCGGTAACGACTGCGCTCCCGTCAAGGAAGGTATTCGGCTTATGGCATACCTTGTCGAACAAAAACTCAGTTGCGACGGCTGTCAGCACCGAGGCGAGGATGATATAAAGGGCGTGGAGCCCGTTCACGATAACGCCGATAACGGCGGTCGGCAGAAGGGCGAGAGCGACGACCCCCATGATAAATCTCGTCGTCCACTTATCCCTTGTGTGAGGCGCGGGGGAAATATTCAAGGCTGTGTTCATTTCTTACCTCCCGCCGCGCGCTTGAGCGCCATGATCTCGGCCTTCGTCTGCTTAAAGGTCTGCGTGAGCGGACGCTTGGCCGGGCAGATATATGTACATGAGCCGCAGGCTATGCACTCGAGGCCGTAAAGCTTCTTCTCGTATCTCTCAAGATCGCCGATGTAAACGGCGTCCGCCATAAGCTGAGGCAGAAGCCCCTGCGGGCAAACAGTCGTACAGCGGCCGCAGTGCAGACAGGCAGTCATCTCGAGCTCGGCCTTCTCGCTTCCGTCCTCGCATAGAAGTGTAACGGCGTTCGTGGTCTTGACGACCGGAACGTCGAGCGAGGACATGGCAAAGCCCATCATCGGCCCGCCGGCGATGGCTTTCTTGAGGCTGACGCCCTCCTTAAGTCCGCCGCAGGCGTCGATAAGCTCTGAAACGGAGGTGCCGTCCCTCACGATAAGATTCGCGGGCTCTTTTACCGCGTCGCCGCAGACCGTGAGCGCGTGGGTGAAAAGCGGCTCGCGGAAGGCGACCGCCCGCTGAACAGCGTAGATCGTGCCGACGTTGTCCACTATGCAGCCAACGTCAGCGGGAAGGGCGGTTATCGGGAAGTCGACCCCGGCGATTACCTTGATAAGGCTGCGCTCTCCGCCCTGCGGGTACTTCGTCTTGAGCGGGAGAACTCTTATTCTCTCCTCGCCGGACGAGGCCTTTTTCATAGCCTCGATAGCCTCCGGCTTATTGTTCTCGATAGCGATTACGCCCTCGGCGTTAGGGAAAAGGCTGAGGATTATCCGAAGCCCTTCAACGATATCCTCCGGCTTTTCGCGCATAAGCCTGTCGTTGCAGGTGATATAGGGCTCGCACTCCGCCCCGTTCGCTATGATATACTTTATCGCGCCGGGATCCTTCGGCATAAGCTTAACGTGGGTCGGAAAGCCCGCCCCGCCGAGGCCGACTATGCCGGCTGCCTTTATTCTTCCGATTATCTCGTCGCGGGTAAGGGCGGAGTAGTCCTTCCTCTCCCCGAAACCGTCTAACTTTCTGTACTCCCCGTCGTTTTCCACGACGACGCACTCGAGCATAGCCCCGCTTATCGTCCGTCTTTTCTCGATCGCCTTCACCTTGCCGGAGCAGGACGAGACGACGGTTGCGGAGACGAAGCCGTCAGCCTCCGCCAAAAGCTGGCCGACGAGGACCTCGTCGTTCTTTGCGACTACGGGTTTTGCGGGTTTTCCTATATGCTGGCTGAGCGGGAATACCATTTCCCCCTTAGCATCGTACACGCGCAGCGGGCTCACCCTCTGCGGGTCCTTGTTTTGCTTCGGATGCACGCCGCCGCGAAAGGTATCCTTCACCTCTCAATGCCCCCTCTCAGAATTGATAAGCTTTCTTCCCCTTCAGGGTAGTATTACCCAACAATATTTTATCAGAACAGCACCCCTTTGTAAACAGCATTTTCTGCCCAGTTCGACATGATTTGCCTGCGGGCAGAAAAACGCCCCACCCTTCATATTATGAAGGGCGGAGCATAAGATTTCAGGTTTATTTCGCGTATTCTACCGCTTTCGTCTCGCGGAAGAGGTTTACCTTGATCTGGCCGGGATACTCGAGCTCGGCCTCGATCTTGTTTGCTATCTGGCGGGCAAGGATGACCATCTCGTCCTCGCTGACCTCCTCGGGCTTGACCATTATGCGAACCTCGCGTCCGGCCTGGATAGCGTAGCAGCTGTCGACTCCGGCAAAGCTCTTTGTGACCTCCTCGAGCTTTTCGAGGCGCTTGATATAGTTCTCGATGTTCTCGCGCCTTGCTCCGGGACGGGCGGCGGAAATCGTATCCGCTGCCTGGATAATAACGGCAACGATGCTGTGCGGCTCAACGTCGCCGTGGTGGGCCTCGATCGCGTGAACGACCTCCTCGGATTCCTTGTACCTTCTCGCAAGCTCAACGCCGAGCTGTACGTGGCTTCCCTCCATCTCGTGATCGACGGATTTTCCGAGGTCGTGGAGAAGCCCGGCGCGCTTGGCAAGCTGAACGTCGACTCCGAGCTCGCTCGCGATAAGGCCGGCGATATAGGCGACCTCCTTGGAGTGATTCAGAACGTTCTGCCCGTAGCTCGTGCGGTATTTCATACGGCCGATGAGCTTTACTATCTCGGGATGCAGGCCTCGGACGCCCGTCTCGAAAACGGCGCGCTCGCCCTCCGTCTTGATCGTTGCGTCGACCTCGCTCTGAGCCTTGCGGACCATATCCTCGATCCTCGCGGGGTGGATGCGCCCGTCAAGTATCAGTTTCTCAAGGGCGAGCCTTGCGACCTCGCGTCTCACTGGGTCGAAGCAGGATATCGTTATCGCCTCGGGCGTGTCGTCGATAATAAGATCGACGCCCGTCATCTGCTCGATGGAGCGGATGTTTCTGCCCTCTCGGCCGATTATGCGTCCCTTCATCTCGTCGTTCGGCAGGGCGACGACGGATACGGTAGCCTCCGCTACGAGATCGGCGCTGCAGCGCTGGATGGCGAGGGTGACGATCTCCTTTGCCTTCTCGTCGGCCTCGTCCTTGAGCCTTGCCTCGATCTCCTTGATCTTCATCGCCGCTTCGTGTGTGCATTCGGACTCAACGTTGGAGATGAGGTAGGCCTTCGCCTCCTCAACTGTATAGCCGGAGATGCGCTCAAGCACCTCCATCTGGCTCTTTTTAAGAAGAACTACCTCCTCCTTCTGCGCGTCGATATCGGCGAGCTTCTTCGCGATCTGATCGTTCTTTTTCTCAAGAGCGTCAGTCTTCTTGTCCAGGTTTTCTTCCTTCTGCTGGAGCCTTCGCTCCTGCTTGGAGAGCTCCGCTCTCCTCTCTTTTACCTCGCGCTCGTACTCCGAGCGGCTTTTGTGTATTTCCTCTTTTGCTTCCAGCAGCGCCTCACGCTTTTTTGACTCAGCGGATTTCAGCGCGTCGTTCATTATTCTTTTGGCTTCCTCCTCGGCGGAGCCGATCTCGCGCTCTGCTACGCTCTTGCGGTAGCGGACTCCGAGGAAAAAGGTTATCGCAGCAAGCACGAGGCCCACCGCAAGCCCTATAAATAACCACGGCCACATTTGAGTATACACACCTCCATTCAGTAGTATTTAAGTATCGGAAGGGAATTAAAGCCGGTATAGGTCATAAATTCCCATTAATACCATCTTAGTAATTTTACCTCTTTCAGTCAATAATGTCAAGGCATTTCTTCTTCCCCGGCCGGGGGCTTATGAGCGTTAAGCTGCAAACGCTTTATTATTTATAAGTTTAATAAACGTACATTTTTCTCTCTTTGCCGTCTGCAAAGAGAGAAAAAGTACCAAAAAGAGAGAAACAGACCAGGGGGCTTCGCCCAGACGCCCCCTGGACCCCCTAGCATTTTGGCAGCACAGCGTTATAAATCAATCTTAATCGAATGGCATTGCGTCTATATCCGCGGAGGCTCGAATTATGAATTCTCGCGCCGCTACGTATATAAATAAACGAAGCAACGCGAGGCGTGAGCCGTAAACTGTATCCCGGATAATGGACAGTGGTAAAAGAGAGAGTGTCGCACTTTTCTTGCTTTCAAGCAAGAACAAACGTTCCATCTTAACGCGAAAAAGTCTCCTTCCGCACCGAAGGTGCAAGCATCAAAAGCCCCGCGAGGTTCGGGAGCGCCATTACCGCATTCATAAGATCCGAAACCGCCACGGCGGAGTCAAAGCTCATCATCGCCGAGGCGGCGGCTGTAAATACGAAGGCCGCGCGGTACAGGGCTATTCCCCTGCCGCCCGTTAGATACGCAAAGCTCTTTTCCCCGTATATCGACCAGCTCAGCACGCTTGAGAACGCGAAAAGCGCGATGGATACAGCCGTAAAAGCGGGAGCTGAGCCGCCGAGAGCGGATGAGAGGGCGCGTGACGGCCACAGGGCGGGAAGCTCCTCCGTGCCCGAAGTGAGCAGCATAAGGCCGGAGAAGGTCGAGATGAGAAGGGTATCAAAGGCCACCTCAATAACCCCGAGGGCTCCCTCCTCTCTCGGGGTCTTTCCCCTGTTTTCCGCGTGGGCTATCGGAGAAGAGCCCACGCCCGCCTCGTTCGAGACTATGCCGCGCCGAAAGCCCCATGCCATTGCCTCGGGTCTCGGCGCGCCCTTCAATATTGCTGTGAAAACTCCCGGAAGTGCCGATAAGTTTTTTATTATGACGGCGGCGCAGCCGAAAAGGTAGAACACAGCCATAAACGGCACGATAAAATTAAGTGTCTTGCCCCGGGAGCTGCCGCGAAAGGCTATGAGGACGAGAAGCGCGACCGACGCGGCGCAGATCATCTGCGTCGTCCTCCCGCCGCCGAAGATATCGGAAGCAGAGGCTGATATCGCCCCGACCTGCGCCATATTGCCGGCGCAGAGTGCCGCAACGGAAGCAGCCGCGGCAAAGGCTGTCGCAAGGCCGCGATGACCGAGGCCCCGGCTTATGTAATACATCGGCCCGCCCCGGTACTTGACGGCGAGAAGAGCCTCGGAGTATTTGACCGCTATACCGATGAGGGCGGAGATCCACATCCAAAAAAGAGCGCCCGGGCCTCCGAAGTAAATCGCCACGGCGACGCCGACGACGTTGCCCGTCCCCACCGTGCCCGCAAGCGCGGTCGAGAGGGCGGAAAAGCTGCCCTTATCGAGCCTTGAAAGCCCGTCCCTGATCACTGTTTTGGGCTTGAGGGCGCGAAACGCCCCGCCCCGAACGCCGAGCCAAAGCCCGGTGAACGCTATTAGCGCGGGCATAGGAAAGCTCCATAGCCCGCCGGCTATGGAGGAGATAAACTGCATAAAAACCACCCCGTACAAGGATATGTGTACGGGGCGGCTCTATATTATTCATTTATCAAGTTCTGTTTTTCCGTAGAGAAGGCTTTTTCCGCTCTCTGGGTCGAAAAGATGTATCCTCGCGGGCTCGGGCGCAAGATGAATCACGGTACCGGGCGTTGGCGCGCGCATATCGTCGTCGGCGAGGGGGATTATGGCCGTGACGTCCGTCTCACCCACGAGCGAGTGGAGAAAAAGCGTGCCTCCGTTAAGCTCGGCAACGTCTGCCGACGCGGGTATACCGGTCTCCGACAGGTGAAGGTGCTCCGGCCTTATGCCGATGGTGACATCGCCCGCAGCGGCTCCCCGCGCCTTTAGCGCTTCCCTGTGCTTCTCCGTCAGCTCAAGCTCAGCTCCGGCGGTATAGAGGCGGAAGCCCTCCTCGGTTTTCGCGAGCGTCCCCTTGAGAAAGTTCATCTGCGGGGTGCCGATAAAGCCCGCCACGAATACGTTCTCCGGCCTGCCCCAGACCTCCTTAGGAGTGCCGGCCTGCTGCACGACGCCTTCGTTCATAATAACGATCCGGTCGCCCAGCGTCATAGCCTCGGTCTGATCGTGGGTAACGTAAATAAACGTGGTGTTCAGCCTGCGGCGCAGCTTGATAAGCTCCGTTCTCATCTGGTTTCTCAGCTTGGCGTCGAGGTTTGAGAGCGGTTCATCCATTAAAAACGCCTTCGGCTCGCGGACGATCGCGCGGCCTATTGCCACTCTCTGCCTCTGTCCGCCGGAGAGCGCCTTCGGCTTGCGCTTTAGAAGATCGCTTATTTCCAGTATCTCGGCGGCCTCGTTCACCCGCTTTTTTATCTCGCGCATCGGCATTTTCCGCATTTTCAGCGGAAATGCGATATTGTCAAAGACCGTCATATGCGGATAAAGAGCGTAGTTCTGAAATACCATCGAAACGTCCCTGTCCTTCGGCAGGACGTGGTTTACGAGCTTTCCGTCGATATAAATCTCGCCGCCGGAGATGCTTTCAAGCCCTGCCACCATGCGAAGGCTCGTGCTCTTCCCGCAGCCGGAGGGTCCGACGAATACGACAAACTCCTTATCGCGAACGGTAAGGCTGAAGTCCTTAACGGCCTCCACCCCGCCGTCGTATATCTTCCATACGTTTTTGAAAACTACCTCTGCCAAGCTATCTTCCCGCCTTCCTGTCGTACCTTCTCTCGCTGATTTTCTCCTTAAGATCCGGAAGTCTCTTTTTCAGCGAGCCCGTTCCGATGCCGATGAGCCTTACAACCGTCACAATAATGCAGACAGCCGGGTAAACGCCGAGTATGGCAATTACCAAAAGGACGAACGCGAGCCTGTCCTCATTGTATCTCGCGGCGTTTTCCCAGTATGGAAAAGCCACAGCCTCTTTCCGCATCGAGCGCGTTCCGAAATCTCCGATGAGCTTAAAAATTCTGCCCGGCTCGAAGCGCGAGCTGTTCTCAACGATTACCGCCTTTTCGAAGCTCTTTCCAGTAATATCCTTTAAAAAGCCGCCTATAGGGTCGGCTCCCGCGACCTCGTATTCCGTTATGCCCGTCTCAGATATCGCGTTCAGCGCGGAGTAATGCATAAAAATACGGGGTTCTCCGCTGTATGCCGCCTTCGTAGCCTCGTCCTTCTCCGTCTCGCAAACTCCGACGACGACGTATGGCACGTCGTTTATATACACCTTAAGGCCGGCAAGGTCAAAGCCGCCGAAAAGGCGCCACGCGGCTTCCTCATCCAGGACTACGCCGTCGCTCATAAGGTCAGTCTCGTTTATATAGCTTCCCGATATGAGCTTCAGCGGGTGGAAGAAAAACCAGTCTCCCCCAACTCCGAGAGCGGTGAGCTCCACCGCCGCCCTGTCGCCGCGAACGGAAAGCCTTCCCTCGGCGCTGTAGCAATCCTTAAACAGGCTGCCTCCGGCTGGCGCCTCAAGCGAGGCGGCAACGTATTCTTCGCTGAGCTTTTGCCTGAAAGAGCGTATCTCATCTTCCGTGCCGCTCTCCCCCGCCTTATAAAAGGCGGACACCTGGCCGAAAAGCCCGCCTGTCTCCCCGCGAAATCTATCCGCGGCGTCCTGAGTTATCAGGGAGCCGGATATGCCGGAGTAGATGATCCAGCCCGCAACAAGGAGTATCACGCAGAGCGAAAAAGCAGCGGCTCGTATAAGCTTTTTCTTATTAATCGGCTTTTTCATCCCTCGTCCGCCAATCTCACCTGCATGCCGGAGCTTATCGGACCTGAGGCTGTGGTGATAACGCAGTCGTTATACGCAAGCTCGCCTGAAACGGCAACCATAGTGTCATCCTCCGCTATCTTCGTTATCGCTACGCGGCTGGCTATGTACCTCGTTGAAAGCGGGGTCTGCTTCGCGGTGATCATAAGCACGAACTCGCCGTTTGTATCGGAGCGGATCGCACTTTTCGGGATGATGGTATCGAAGCTGCGGCTTCTCTCGCCTATCGCAAGGTTGAGCGTAGCCCCGCTCTCCACGTCGGAGCCGGTGACCTCAAATATCAGTATCCTGCCGCCCTGGGGGTTCTGCGGGTCTGCGCGCATTGACACGAGCTGAGCCTGGATATCGCTTCTGCCCCACCAGCCCATCGAGACCTGGGCGTATTCGCCCACGGAGACGCGCTGAGCCTGCTCGCTCGTGACCGTCATCTCCGCCGTATAGCCCCTGTCCGGCACCTCGATAGTGGCGACGATGTCGCCCTTCGACGGGGTGTTGCCCGCGGTTACGTTGACGGCTTTTATCACTCCGTTAACGTCCGCCGTAAGCTCGAGCCCGGTCTCCTTTGCCCCGGTCGTGAGCTTATCGAGATTATCCTGAGCCTCGGCGACCTTTTCCTTCGCCTTGGCGACATCCTTCTCCGTTCTGGATATCTCGCTTCTCTGCGCCTCAAAGTCGAGATTCTGGAGCTTTTTCGAGAGCTCGTCGCTCTTCTTCTGCTCCGCAAGCTGGAATACCGCCTCCTCAAGCTGTTCCTCAAGAGAGCTTATCTCGGAGTTCAGCGTATCGTACCTCGTCTTTTTCTCATCAAGGTCAGCCTTCGCGGAATCGTAGACCGTCTGTGCCTTTTCCTTAGCGGCGTTCGCGTCGGCAAGGGCGCCGCTCGTTATATTATCCACGTCCTCCTGAGCCTTTTCGACCGCCTTGTCCTTTGCCGCCTTATCCTTTTGTGCAGCTTTGTAGGCAGTTTCAAGCGTTTCGAGCTTATTCTCTGCATGCCGCTTCATAGGCTTCCTTCGCTTTCTTTTCTTTTTGCTCGGCCTGAAGTACGGCGTTCTTTGAGTTTTCCACTATCCTTTCAGCCCCGCTGACCGCGTTTTCAGCGTCTTTAACTGCCTTCTTTGCATCGTTCAGGGCGTAGTAGGCGTCTGACGCTTCCGGATCGGTCTCCTTCAAAAGCTCGGCGGCGGCATTATCGTAATCGGGAAATTTCTCAAGGAAATACGCGTCCTTATCCGCCTGCTCGGGGAAATCGGTTTCAAACGAACCCTCGCCATGTTCGGCCTCATAATCCGCGATTATCATCTCCATGGCCTTCGCGTAAACTCTGGCGTTCCCTTCGTCGTAGAGGCTGTGCGCCTCCTCAAGAGCTTCTTGCGCAAGCTCAAGGGCCTCCCTGGCTTTCTCAAGCTCCCCTTCGGCGTACTCAAGGTATACCTTCTCATCCTCTACGGCCTTCTTTGCGGCCTCCCACGCCTGCAAAATTTTTTCAACTTCGGCGGAGCCGCCCTCGCCTTGGTTTTCGAGGCTCGTTCTCTCCGCCTCAAGGGCTTCTACCTTCTCCTTTTGCTCAAGATATGCCCCTTCCGCGGCGTCCAAAGTGTCTGCCGCTTCTTTTGCCGCGTCCTTTGCCTCTTTTACGGTCTTCTCGGCTTCAGCTACGGCCGCTTCCTGCTTCTTCACCTCGGCCTCAGCCTCGTCAAGCGCCGCCTTTGCCTCCTTCAGAGCGTCATCGGAAAAGTCGATGGCGTCGCGCTCCTCAGTCTTTTCCTTGATCTCGTCGCTAAGCTTTTTGATATTCCTGTTTTCCTTCGTATAATCCGCGTCCGACGCCGCCTGCAAAAGGGCGCGCTGGTAGCTTCTGCGCTGATCCTCAAGGCTGTTCTGAAGGGTCTGTAAAGTCGCTTCTGCGCTCTCAAGCTCCTGGCGCGCAGCCTCGATCTCCTCTGAATCGCCCTCGGCCAATACGAAGAGGACGTCCCCCGCCTCAACGGTCTGACCGACCTTGGCGTAGACGGTCTTCACCCTGCGGGACGAGGGCATTATCACGTCGAAGCTGGCGCTTGCCGTTACGGTAGCCTGACCTCTGATCTGGGCGCTAATCGTGCCCGACGTGACGTACTGGACGGCGACCTCGGGCAGGTTCGCGTTCATTATGGTATTCGAGAAGAAGGTCAGCACGAGCAGAACGGCAAGGAAGATTATCACAGCCGTTTTTACCCATTCTCTTTTCCCGGGTTTTTTCGCTTCGTTCATTTGCGGTTCAATCCTTTCGGCGCTCAAATTATATCAGCCCTTTACAGAGCCCTGATGCGCGATCCCCTCCACGAGGTATTCCTCTCCGCCGAGGAAGAGGAGCAGGGTCGGCACCATATAGATCGTGGCTACCGCGAACGCGAGGCCCACCTCGCCTGCGTTTATCTGCGACAGAAAAACGCTGAGCGGCTGCTGCTCGGAATCGGCAAGCAGGATAAGGGGCTGCTCCACCATATTCCAGTAGTCGATAAATACGAGGATAGCGATGGAAAAAAGCGCCGCCCTGCACTGGGGCAGGCATATCCTCGTAAAAATGCTCCACTCGCTCGCCCCGTCAAGCTTCGCCGCCTCGATGAGGCTTGAGGGTATCCTGCGCATAAACTTTGTGAGCAGGAAGACGGAGAAGGGCGCGAACGCTCCCGGCAGGATTATTGACCACCGGGTATTAAGTATTCCGAGCTTCTCGCTAACGAGATAGTTCGGCACGAGCGTGACCTGATACGGCATCAGCATCAAAATTACGTAAAAGAAGAATATTGCGGCTCTGAGCTTCCCCCGCCAGCGCGTAAAGCCATACGCCGCGACCGAGGCGACGGCGAGCTGGAAAAACACTATCGGAACGGTGAGTATCACGCTGTTCCAAAACTTCACAAGAAAATCCGGGCTTTTAATAAGCGCCGTTTCGTACTGGGAAAAGCTGACCTTCTCGGGGATGAATTTCAGGTTGACCTTCTCAGAAACGTAGCTGTGTCCCGCCCGTGCGGTGCCGAACACCGCTCCGTAATTTGCCTCTATCTCCCGCTCGGTCATAAAAGAATTCGTAACGGTGAGCACCGTCGGCAGGAGAAAGGCGACGGCGAAGATGAGGCAGGCGATGAATACCGCCGCTCTTCCGACGATTCGCTTTTTTCTCATCCCTCCACGTCCTTTCCGAACCAGTTCTCAATGATGAAGAGCACCGCGATAACGACGACCATGGCTATAGCCATCATAACTGCGGCGGCTGAGAGCTTCTGGTAGTTGAGCGAGTTGAACATATTGTTCATAAAATGCTGGAGGGTGTACAGCTTCTCATACGGATAGTTCCCGGCGAGGAGGTACACCTCGCGGAAGATCTTGAAGCTGCTTATCAGGCTCAGTATCGCGACGAAGAGTATCGTCGGCGACAGGTAGCGCATTTTTATCGCGAAGAATTTATAAAGGGGCGAAGCGCCCTCCACGTCCGCGACCTCTAAAAGCTCCGTCGGAATATTCGCAAGGGCGGACATAAACAGGATCATATTGTACCCGAGGTTCTTCCATAAAAACAGCAGCAGAACGACGAGCTGGGCGTAATCCGAGTTCATCCAGTCGAGCCTGTCCAGCCCGAAAACGGAGAGAAGATCATTAAGCGCCCCGTTCTGGGAGAATATCACCTGCCATATAAGCACTACGGAGGCGACGGGGACCATCATCGGGCTTAAGAAGAAGGTCCTGAAATGACTCTTCCCCGGTATCCTCGCCTCGAGCATCAGGGCAAGGGCAAGCGACACGATGACAGAAAGCGGAACGGCGAGGGCAGAAAAAGTCGCCGTGTTCTTCGCGGCAAGAAGAAAGCCCGGGTTTTCCAAAAGATTCGTATAGTTATCGAGGCCGACAAACTCCGGGTCTATACCGCCGCTAATAAAGCTGTAGTACATCACGACGCCGAAGGGCAGGATGAAGAAGACGAGCACGCCGAAAAAGCTCGGTCCGAGAAAGCCTATGCTCGCAAGAAAATCCCTTATTCTCACCCTTCTCATTGCGCGGCGCTGGGCGGGCGTGAGCTCGGACTGTATCTCCTTAAGCCGAGCCAGATTTCGCTTCGCGCTGTCGCGGGCCTCTTTTATCTTAATAAAAGGATTCGTGATCTCGGTCACTCCCCTTCTCTCATAATGCACCCTTGGGAGGGCAGAGCCCTCCCGCGGTACTGTCCTTATTTTATCTCTGTTCGTTC
>ONGN01000114.1 GCA_900317385.1 uncultured Eubacteriales bacterium | reverse complement strand
ACCGGACTTTCGCAGCGTGGACGGGCTTTATAACCAGAAGTACAAGTACCCGCCCGAGGAGATAATATCGCACAGCTTTTTTGAGGAGAATCCGGAGGAGTTTTACAGGTTCTACCGGGACAAGCTCATCGTCCGCGGCGCAAAGCCGAACGCCGCCCATATCTATCTCGCAAAGCTTGAGGAGGCGGGAAAGCTCAAGGCCGTCATCACTCAGAATATCGACGGGCTGCACCAGGCGGCGGGCTCGAAGAACGTGCTCGAGCTCCACGGCTCGCTCCTTCGCAATTACTGCTCAAAATGCGGCAAGCGCTACTCCGGCGACTTCTGCCAGAGGGCGACGGGAGTGCCGATATGCGACTGCGGGGGCATAGTGCGGCCCGACATCGTGCTGTACGAGGAAATGCTCGACGATAAGGTCCTGAGAAAGAGCGTGAACGCCATCGAGAGGGCGGATCTTCTCATCGTCGGCGGCACCAGCCTCGTGGTATATCCCGCCGCCGGGCTCATAAGATATTTCGGCGGGCGATATCTCGTCGTCGTTAATCTCTCGCCCACCGGTCTTGACAATTCCGCAGATCTTGCCATCAAGGGCAAAATTGGCGAGGTATTTTCGCAGCTTAAATAAAAAACAAAAAAATGCGGAACAAATCGGCTGCGGGAAAAGTCTAATTATGGCAATATGATTTTTAACCGGAGGATCAGAAAATGAAAAGATGGATAGCTTTTGTACTGGCGGCAGTGTTAGCCTTTTCCCTTCTTGCAGGCTGCAAGAAAAAAGGGGATGAGGGCGGAAACGATCCCGCCAATCCTCAGGAAAGACCGGAGTTTACCTATACCTCAAGCTATGCCCAGGTCAAAAACGGGGACGAGTATATAAGAAACTTCGCCTATGCAAGCGAAAGAGTGTACTTCGTCTCTTATAAATGGAATTACGAGGAGGTCGTCGACGAGGAGACAGGCGAGATCCGCTCCGTGGACAAGAGCGTATTTCATATCTGCAGCATGGCGACCGACGGAACTGACCTCAAGACGATCTCCGAGTATAAGCTTACCCCGCCCGACGAGGGCTGGGAGGGCGGCTCAAGCATATCTCAGCTCGTTGCTGCGCCGGACGGCATCTGGGTGCTCGAGCAGCTTTATATGTCCAGATTCAACCCGCCCGAGGACGTTGACCCCGACGAGATCAATGAAGACGAGATGTGGAATTACTACGAGTCCAAGGAGGGCTACAGGCTCACGAAGCTCAGCTTTGCGGGCGAGGAGCTTTTGAAATTAGACGTTTCAAAGTTCGCGGATGAGGACAGCGGAGAAACTGACGAGGACTACGGAAAGTCCGAGGGCTATTTCTTCATCTCCGACATCAAAACCGATTCTTCGGGAAGGGTCTACATATTTGCGGGCAATACCATCCTCGTTCTCGATTCCGACGGAAGCTTTCTTTTCCGCGCCGTTACTGAGCAGTGGGTGGAGAGACCCATCGGGCTGAAGGACGGCACGATAGCCTTTATCACGAGGGATTGGAGCGGGGAGACTGCCGCCGTAACGCTAACGAAGATAGACGTTGCGAATAAAAAGCTCTCTGAGCCGGAGTCCTGCCCCCTTGACAGCTATGATCAGATATTCCCCGGCAGCGGAGACTACGATCTCTATTACACCGTGGGCATGAACTATATGGGCATTGATTTCGCCACCGGCGAATCGACCCTGCTGTTTAACTTCATAAACTGCGACGTCGACGCGGACTATCTCCAGAATCTTATCCCAATCGAGGATGGCTCGCTTCTCGCATTCGCTTATGAGTACGGCGGAGATCGTGAGACCACCGGCATGTACAGGATCTACAAGGTCCGCACCGAGGAGCTCCCTGTTAAGACCTACCTGACCTACGCCTGCATGGGGCTTGACGGTAACGTCCGCCGCCAGATTGTGGACTTTAACCGCACGAATCAGAAGTATCGCATCGAGATCGTGGATTACTCCCAGTACATAGGCACGGGCGAGGACTCCTACACTCAGGCTCTGCAGAAGCTTACGACCGAGCTGCTTGCGGGCAACGTGCCGGATATGTTCGCGACCTCGAATATGCCGATAAGGCAGCTCGAGGCGAAGGGCTATCTTGAAGATCTCTGGCCGTATATCGAGAAGGACTACGGCAGGAGCGGCGTAGTGGAACCGTTTTTCAACGCTCTCTCCTCGTCGGACGGCAAGCTTTATCAGATCTGCCCGTACTTCTCCGTCTCCACTATCGCCGGAATGACGAGCGTCGTCGGGGATAAGATGGGGTGGAATATGGACGACCTTATGCGCGCCTACCGCAGCCTCGGACCTGACGCTACGATTTTCGGCATCGGATATACGAGGGAGGACGCGCTCAGAACAATAACGAGCATTATGCTCGATGGGTATATCAACTGGACGACCGGCGAGGTGAGCTTTGACAGCGCGAACTTCGTTAGTTTGCTCGAGTTCGCGAATCTCTTCCCCGCAGACTTCGACTGGGAGAAGTATTGGGAGGAGCACCAGGGCGAGGACTATTACGATGAAAACCCGTTTCAGCAGGGAACCCAGCTTCTCGCGACCATGGAAGTCTCCGACTTTATAAACTGGCGCAGCACCGAAATGATGATGGGCAACGATCTCACCTTCGTCGGCTACCCGGTAGAGACGGGGTACGGCAGCGCCTTCACTCCCTCGAGCGGTATCGCGATGAGCGCCGCCTGCGCTGATAAGGCCGGAGCCTGGGAGTTTATGACCCGCTTCCTTTCCGAGAGCTATCAGTCAAGCTCCAATAATTCCGGAATGATTTACCGCGACGGTATTATCGGGGGCTACGGCAACGGCTTCCCGACCAATAAGGCGGTGTTCGACCGCGCTCTTACCGACGCGAAGACGCCTGAGTACAGGAAGGACGAGAAGGGCAACTTCGTCCTGGACGAGAACGGACAGAAGATAGAGGAGCCCAAGAGCTGGGGCTACATAGTTTACACGGAAGTTGAAGACGACTTGGACGAGGCGCCCGAAACCGGAGAGACGGATACCGAGGAGCCCGGCGCCGAGGAGCCCATACCCGTAGAGCCCGTTGAGCCCTGGAACGATGGGGCGATTTACCACCTCACCGACGAGCAAGCGGCTAAGGTCCTCGACCTCATAAACTCCACCACGAGGATCTACGAATATGACGAGGCGATCTACGATATCATCGTAGACAGAGCGAGCGCCTTCTTCTCCGGCTCGCAGACCGCGCAGGAGGCCGCAAAGGCGATCCAGTCCCGCGCCTTCCTCTACGTGAACGAACAGAGATAACAAATATAGATGGCACCATGGGGGGCTACGCCCTCCCAAAGGCGCATTATCTTCAGAAGGGGAG
>ONGN01000054.1 GCA_900317385.1 uncultured Eubacteriales bacterium | reverse complement strand
GTCTATTATCTTACCTATAAGGAATTAAAACTCAAGGGCTGCGTTCATGCTACAATCCTCCTTCCTGCGCTATTATCTTACCTATAAGGAATTAAAACGAGACGATCACATCCGCAAGGACATTTCCAGCTCCAAACTATTATCTTACCTATAAGGAATTAAAACTGAAGCAACAGGGACAATATCCAGCTCCGTGAGCGTGGTCTATTATCTTACCTATAAGGAATTAAAACTTAATGCGGAGGCATGAGAATATGCCTCCGCATTTTTTGCGCCACGTAGGGAGATAGACAGAACGGCTTCCCATCGAGGGGAAGGCTAAGGGCGTTTATGAACTGTTTATGAATTTTTATCGAGACCCTTAATTACAAATAATCCGGCACGATAAAATATCTGAAAGCAAAAACGAAAACGATCAAGGAGGATCTATATGAAAAAAGTGCTTTGGATATCGCGCCATCAGATGACAGAGGAGCAGCTTTCCGACCTTATCGCCGTTCTGGGCGACGAGGCGGAGCTGACCCAGTGGGGAAATACCGTAAAGAGCGCAGACGAGCTTAAAGACGCCATTGAGGCGGCGGACGTTATCTGCGCCGTTTTGCCGACGACGCTTTTGGCGGACGTGAAGGCGGCGGCGGGGGACAGGCCGCTATTGCAGTCCGTCTCGGGCAGAGTGGCGACCGGACGCACCCGCGTTTCCGAAAACGGCTCTCGCGAGCAGGAATTTCGCTTCGTTCATCTCTACTGGGAGGAGATCGTGGAGCTGAAAATCCGCACGCGGGTATTGAACCCCGGGCGCGAGGGGTGTATAATATGCTTATAATTATCGGGAGGCTATATAAATGAAAAAATTCTTTACGGTAGTGCCGCTGCAGCAGAGGCTGAACAAGTATTATTACGAGCCGGTCGACAATACGCGGCTTGATTTCGGGGAAAAGACCGCCTTCCCGATTTTGACCGCCATAAACGGCTACGTCCGGGACGGGGAGAAATTTACGGTTATCGCGCCGACTGTAAAGAACGAGGCAGGAGCGAGGAACTCGCAGGCTCTGCGCGAGGAGCTTGAATCGCTCGCGGCAAAAAAGGGCTGTGAATTTACGCTTGAGCTTCCCGAGTACGAGGAGAGCTCGGGGATCGGGGCGATGACGGATATATTCCGCAGGCTTATCGAGTTTACCGAGGACGGCGACGAGATGTTCTCCTGCATGACCTACGGGTCAAAGCCAATATCGCTGGCGATCCAGATGGCGATACAGTACGCCTACAGGGTGAGGAAGAACGTCACCATCGACTGCATCGTTTACGGCGAAATTCGGAGAGGGGGAGAGCCGGACAGGGCGTACGTCTACGACGAGACCGCCCTCGTAAAGCTCGACGAGGTCGTCCACTCCCTTGCGGAGAGAAGGGTCGAAAACCCGGCTGCCGTCATCGACGCCATACTCGGCCTTTAAAAGGGGGCGAGGCGGATGAACTATTTGGATGATTGGCTGAAAGACAAGTACAAGTGGAAAAGATACGATTTTCGCAAGGTCGATAAGCTTGCGGAAAGAAGGTTCGGCGGAGATCTCGGAGAGGCGGAAGCAAAGTCGCTGACAGCGGATATTTTTTTGGAGATCGACAGGCTGTTCCCGCTTCCGGAAGTCGAAGGATATCTTTCCCCCTGCGATACCGTGGTAAACCGGGCGATACAGGAGCAGATCAGCGGCTTTTTTATCAATGAATATCCAAAATATGATAAAGAGAAGAGCCGCTTCTCAAAGTATTTTCAGTTTATCGTTGAAAAACGGATAATCGACGATTTCCGAAAGTCAACCGGCTATAAGAGACTGAGAATAGAGAACGAGGGAGAGATGGCGGAGGACGAAGGGCAAAGCCGCCTCGTCTCGCTTTCAACCCCGATAGACGGGGAGAACGGAGAGGGGGAGGTGCTCCAGGATATACTGCCGTCTAAAGAAATGCCCGTTGAGGAGCGGGCTGTCGGTCTCGGCGCTTTCGACGAGACCGCCGCGAAGCTTATCGCGCTGATAATCGATATCAGAAGCCACATCAGATCCAATTCAAAGGGCGATATATACTACCCGCTCTTCTTTACGAACAGCATGTCGTATCAAATCAGAGGAGAGACGTCGGAAGAAAACGAGAGGCTTGCCGCGATGGAGCGGGAGCTTTTCAAGGCGATGAGGGTACCTTATCTCGACTTCTCGCTTACCTCCGAGCCGCGCACGGTGTCGGAGCTCAGCCGGTCGAAGCTAAAGCCATACGGCGAGCTTGTAGAGGGCAAGGGCGACCGCTTGCCGCCCGATCCGCAGCCTGCGGACGTGCTTATCGAATACCTCAACAGGATCGAGGGCATGGAGCGCATCTCCGGCGCCGCCTTCTCTCAGCAGCTTTCAAATTACTACGATCTTCTGACGAAGAAGCTGAGAATATCGGCTCAGGCGTAAAATAATATAAAAACCCCCGGGCAAGTTTTTCAAAAACTCGCCCGGGGATTTTTTGCGTTCAAAATATGATTTTAAAATATGATTCTCTCGTTGTTGTTGCCTCTTTTGACCAAGCGGCAGGTATATCCTTTTCCGATGAGCTGCGCCTGAACTTTTTCGGCATTTTTTACTTCGACCGCATCAATAAGCACCAGAAAATTGTCGCTTGCCTTTATGCGCGTTAGATAGTTTAAATAGGGATCTTCAGCATACTGCTTGAAATAATAGGTGCCGGGTATAGCTTTTCTTCTAAGAAAATCTTTTGTATTTTTTTTGAAGGATTGTTTATTCAAGTTGGGACCGCCTATGTAAAAAACGGTCGTTATCCCGCTGAAATCAGAAGAATTTGGCTTTTGCGCTTCTAAATCGGCTGCCTCGTCATGAACTATGGGCTGAGGAGTCCAGCCTTTTGCCTCTGCTCGAAGCGCTTCGAATTGCCTGATAAACTCCGCCATTTCATATTGCAGTTCCGCAAACCCTTTTCGATCGGCCGACATCATGGCGTGGTTGACGCCGTTTCTGTCCATGCAGAGCTTGCGGTACGTTATAAGAAAAGCCTCGGCTTTTTCCTGATCAAAAAACTGGGTCCTTGAACGCGCTTTTTCAAATTCTTTTAGAAGAGTTGCAGTATTATTTTCAGTGCGTTCTTGATTATTATTATATAGTACTTTTGAAAGCACGTCTACTATATCGTACTTTGCTTGCTCGCTCAATTCTTCTCCATCCGGCGTATCATACGCTAAGATTTTGGCGTTAACTATTTCTACCGGGATATGAGCCTCGATCATCGTAAGCTCCTGACTGATAAACTCTTTTCTGTGCGCCCATTTTATCAGCTCTACCGTGTCGACTTTTTCAGACTCGAGCAGCACGCCGTAGTCGCTTTTTATACTGTCCTCCAGAACGGAGAACAGAGCGGAATACCTGTCGCTTTCCTCTGACTTAGACATAAGAATCGCTCTAAGCTCGACTATCGCCGGGGTTAGCCTCGTTACGTCGCAGACGGAGAGGGCGTGGTCTATTTCGATCATACAGTCGGCAAGCTTATTCAGCCTGTGCTCTTCGGGGAGACGCAGACTATTTATGTACTTATAGATCAAGCCCGCCCTTCCGTACTGGATAAAGGCGTTGATCCCGGCGGAAAGCTCGGAGATGCGGTATCTGTCCGTTTCGTCCACGACCTCGCTTGCAAAGTTGCCGCCGAGGAAATTCGTCGCGACGACCTTCTTCAGAACTATCTCTCCGTAATTATTCAGCATCGACAATACGGCGTTTCTGATATAGCCGTCCGTACGGACTCCGCCCTGCATATCGATGAAGACCTCGATACTTTCGCCATCCTCCGCGGTGTCGCGTATGGCCTTCACGAGATCGGTGATGTTTGCCGTGCCCTCCTTGAGAACCGATCGGACGATCGTAATTTGAGCGTTGGCGTTTTCCGGCATAGCCTTCGCCCTGCGCTCCTCTTCAAGCAGGGAGAAGAGATAGCGCCGAACGTACTCCTGCTCCACCTTTGTGCGTTCTCCTTGCAAATCGCTGAGCTGAGCCCAAAGCTTGCGGATAATGCCTTGAAGGTCGGTGAGCGTTTTGATGAGGGAGACGTCCTTGGGGTACTCCCGCCTCGACGCCTCCAGCCTTCGGATCCGCTCGTCTATTCGCTTGATCCCGGCGTTATAATAGAACTCCAGACCGAGAAAGGAGATTTTGGAGCTGTGCCTTATCTCATCGAGCTCATGGATCGCCTTTTCTGCGGAAAAATTTTCCTGAGCCGCAAGCTGGGAACTCAGTATGCCCTCAATGTCGATGCTCTCGTATTTTCTGTAGTCTTTTTCCTTCAGATAGTCTTTTTCTATGTTATTCTTTATTGCTTCGTTTATTTTTCTACGCAGGCTCTGATCCTTGGCGACGATATCGAAAAGCTCCTCTTTTTTCTCCGCGCCGAGGGTATTGAAAACGAGCTCTTCCAGCTCCTGCCGCCGCCTGCCGTCTATCCGCTGAAAGTCCGCGCCGCTCTCGGG
Organism: uncultured Eubacteriales bacterium; assembly: GCA_900317385.1. Lineage (GTDB taxonomy): Bacteria > Bacillota > Clostridia > Oscillospirales > Oscillospiraceae > RUG626. The sequence goes on along the minus strand of ONGN01000054.1, from coordinate 5,227 downwards.
CTCGCCGTCCACGAATTTTTTTATCTGGCGAAGGAAGAACTCCTTCGCCTTTTCCTTCGGACCCCCGGGAACGGGCTCGGGGATATTTATTTCCGCGATGCTCTCGGGATCCTTCTCGGCGCGAGTCTCGTCTACCGTGGCGTCGGAGCAGATCATAACGATCTTGTCGATTTTCTCAGTCGACAAGATATACCGCGCCCCTGCGTCGCAGGTATAGCGGCCGGTGAAATAGCTGCGCTTTTCGCTGCCGCCGTTAAAGTAATAGTAGTTGAGACTTGCGCCTCTAAACTCACTGAGGGTGGTTACGAATACTTTCTTCGGCTCTGACATCTGTGCACCTCTTGCGTTTAATCTTGCTTTTCTCTCATTTTCCTTATTGTCGGAAGAATCCCCTTGGCTTTTTGAAATTCATTTATCGTACTTGTGGCTTTGTTTCCTATGGTCATATAGGAGACTTCCGATCCGCTCTTAATCTCAGATCTGATATAGAAGAAGTCCTGAATGCCGGGATCGTCCGAAACTTTAGCGCCGTCACCGAGCGCGGCTTCATTATAGGCATCTATATATTTTTGTACATCCGCCGAAATATCATTATAGGGCGAACCGTCGAGAGAAGAATAAGCAGCCTTCGGATCGAACGCGCAGAGCCCGACATTATCGACCGCCATGCGGGCAAAGCCAAGCGGCTTTCCTTTGCCGACGGACTGGAAACAGCCGGGATTGAGCCTGATAGACCAGAGCAGCAGACCAAGCTCCTTATCGTTAAGGTTACTGTACCTTATCGTGCCAGTGAAAATTGTATCCTTTGGAGCGGGACGCATAACGCTGCCCATATTAGCGTTTCCATTAGCAGCGGCTGCGCCGGGCTCCTCCGGCTTGAGCCAGTACTGCTTATATCCTCGCAGCCGGAAGGCGTCAGCATTATAATTATTGCCGCCCTCGATATAGCCCTTATACCAGCTCGGCTTGGGCTCCGCCAGAGTAACAGACTGAGGATTACCCTCTGTTATGCCCGATGGTGCGCAAAAATCTCCGACGGAAACGCGGGACTTGTATGAGCTTTTGCCGCGTGAAAAGCCGAAAAGAGCGTGCGGATAGTCGATGGGAACGCCTTTTTTTATATCATATTTGGGAAGACCTTCGGAAATCTTATGCTTGTAGCCTATCCTGATAAACTTGGTCATTCCCATAAATATGTGCCTATCGAACTTGGTGAAGAAAATCGGTTTAAACGCGCCTTTTTTCGGCAGAGTCCAGAAATCCTTGTTTTTCAGGACGGTCCTTCTCGCTTCGTAATCCTTCATAAATGAGATTTTGTCCACGTCCGAGACCTTCTCGGGTTTAACGGACCAGTCGGGGGCGGGGAACAAATACACAGGACTGCCTTTAGGCGCCTTGCCCGGGCAGAGCAGATATTCGCCGGAATTAAGCTTTTCATATCTTGCAATCGGGGGATAGACGTCGATACCGAGCTCTTTTTTTATTTCATCTCTCTTAATGCTCTTCACTTCGCCCTTAACGGGATAAATATAATAATTATCGCCCTCAAGCTTTATATACCCGCCCTTGACTTTTTTTGCTGCGGCATACCAGGAACCGTCGATATTATACTGCTCATATCCGATGACGTCCTGATAATGCTTGTCCTCGTACGCCACGGCGCGATAGTAGATCTGGTAATCGTCAAAGTCCTCGCCCGGGGATACGAGACCGAAGCCGAGTATCTGCGCGTTTTCACGGAGCATACCCTTTACGGTCGAGCCGGGGATAGTGAGCTGACCGTTCCCGTTCTTGATAAAGCTGTTATTACCGTCGGAGACGAAAACAGGGGTCTCGGCTCTGAGGCTGACGCGGATCTCGCCCGTGTGCAGCTTTTCATCGTACTTATCGTGGCAAGGGAGCTCTTCTGCCGAGGCGTATGGGAAGAGAACCGTATTTGAAAACGGCACGAAGTTATACGGGGCATGGACAAAGGCTCTGCCTTCCTGACCTGCCTGAGCGCTTTTATATCCGTCATTGTTCCGCCTGTTACGATCCGAGGAATATGAGTAATTTCTCTGCTTTTTATTATACCGATTATTATAATCCATCGGTTTTTCCTCCCTTCCAAGCGTACGGCACGGGGTCGGACAGAGCCGCCTGACCGTCTTCGTCAAAGCTTATGTACCTGCGAACGGAGACGGATTCTCCGAGAGAGCGGTTGTCGATCGCATATGTGCCATCTAAAAAATTGCCTTTGTCGGTCTCGGAAAGGCGGAAGGCGATCAGCTCGTCCCCGACGCGGTCGATACGCACGGCGTCCGTCTCCGAGAAGAACCACGCCTCAAGAAGCTCGGAAAGATCGACGAAGCTCGGAGCTTTTCCGAGGGTAACGCTGCTGTAGGAGCGGATCAGCGCAAAGGGAAGCCTTGCGCTCAGCGCCTCTTCGGCGTTTACGAGTGTTTTAATCATTTCGATCCCTCCAGTCCATTTCTCCAGCTGTCCATAAGATGTGACGCATCCTCAAGCAGGACGGCTTTTTCACTTTGAAAGCTCAGCTTCAGCGCGTTTCCGCCCGCAGTTTTTGCGGTGAGTTTTTTTCCGACTATTCTGCCCCTCCCGATGGAGTCTCCGCTTCCGAGGTTATAGAGCCCGAGCCCGAGGTCGCGCAGAGCGAAGGCGACGAGGGCGCAGCCGGCTTTTTCGCCCTGCGGAACTTTTACCGTAAACCTGACCGGGCTTGAAAGCGGACGCTCGTTTATTAATGCCTGATTCATGACCCCGCCCGTAAAGCGGTTTATCCTGATCCTTGATACGGTACGCGGCTTGCTTTTATCAAGCACTACGTCCGAAAAGCGGACGAGACCGGGTCGGACTTCTTCTCCATCCTCCTCGGAACTGCCGAAAAGCCCGTTTACGAATTCCTCACCGAGCCCGAGCGCGGAGCATATGTACTTTACTCTCGCCCGGACGGCGCCCTTGACCGACGAGCCGGGGATAATAGGAGCTCCGTTCTCCTCAATGTTTACGACTGTGGTTCTGCCGCCCTCGCGCAGCGGGCTGGAGCCCTTTACAAGCAGGTTGTCCGCCGAGCCCTCGAAAGTAAACGTGACGTACCCCTCCGAGGGAGAGGGCTGTAATTCGAGCAGAGCGCCGCGAAAATCGCCGTTCAGCCAAGCGTCGCGGTCCGCGGCGTCGAACATATCGTAGACCTGCTTATTGACTTTTAAGCTGACGCGTCCAAAGCCGTTCGCTTTCTGTGAGCCGAGTACTATGCTTCCGGAGTTCAGCGCGCCGAGCGCGGCCTCAACGGCTTCGAGCTCCTTGCTTTTTTCTTTTGAGCCGAGCCAGGTCAGCGAAAATTCAAATTCAGTTTTGCTTGGAATGTGGGAAACGTCGAATTTGGCTCCGTTTGCCGCAGCGCCGGTCCTGCCGTCGATCCTGAGCCTCGGTCTGGAATGAAGCTTATCGGTCTTAAACACCCCGTCGGAGACGATCAGACTTCCTCCGCCGTTCGTAGTGCCCATAAGCCGGTTTTCGTAAGCCTTGAAATTATTGTTGCTAAGCCAATCCCTTATTGCTCCTGCTATCGAGCTGCCCTGGATAAGGAAATTGCCCTTGCTGTCGCGCAGAACTTCCTCGATGTTCCCGTCCGCTGCGCCCGTCCTGAGGGGAGAAACGCAGGTCGCCTTGACCTGATAAATGGCAGCCAATGTAAACGTAGCGTTCATCTTGATCTCTCCTCCTTTTTTCTGGAATGGTCAAACAGTGAAATAAGCAGCTTCAGCCTTTGAACGTTGTTGCTTATACCGAGATTTGCGGGAAGGGAGTTATCCAAAACATCGTGAATAAAGGCGCTGATTCCCTTAAATTTATCGCCTTGCGCTGCGCCCCTGCCCTCAACGTTCTTGCTCAGATAATCGTAGAGCTCCGTTAAGTCGCCGCCATTTTTAGCCGCCCTTTCGCAGATCGCCTGGATATCGCCGATCTGACTTTTTCCTCTGACAGTTTCAACGTTTTTCAATATCCAATTTATTCTTTCCTGCCTGATTTCTGAGACTGTTTTGATCTTGTTGCGATCCCAGAGCAGCGAGGCGCTTTTCTTTTCGATCCCACGAAGCAGCTTCGGATCAATGAACAGCACCTGACCGAAGCCCTCCGCCCTTCTTATGCCGAGACCCTCGCGCTCTATCGCCTTCAGCCGCTCAAGCTTGGGTGCTGTCGAGCACGTAAACCTGAAAAGGCTGCCGCGGTCATACATCGCCGCCGCGGGCTCGCGGGAGCCCCAGGTGCGGTTGAACGCACCGTATTCCGAAACGGAAGTGCCTGCGGCGACGCTCTCGATCTCAACGCCGAGCAATTCACCGAGACCCTTTACGTCCAGTCCGCAAAGCTCCCCCTCGTCGTTCAGCATTGAAAACGGGGAAACGGCGAGCATATACAGGCGGTCTGAGTCGATCGAGCCTTCAGAAGAAATGCCGTAATGCTCCCAAGCGGGTCCCTTTGCGAAATCGAGAGCCGCCACTTTGCACTTGCCGAAGCCGCTGTGCCTGTCGGCGCCGAGCCAGACTATGTCTGTGAAGGCGCCGGCTATTTTTTTCGCCGTTTCCGGGTCGCTTGCGAGAACGTACCCCTCAAGCTCCTGCCCCGAGGATGCGGAGGCGGCGAGCACGAAGACGCGCATCGCGGGAGGACCATGGAACTGCTCAGAGAGTTCTGCGCCGAAAACCTGGCGCTCGTACCTGCGGCAATCGCGGCTGCCTGCGGCGTTTTTGTTCCCATGAATATCCTGTGTACGGAGCCTTCGGAGGCGTACGGAGCAAACCAGCCGAAGGACAACTACGGCAGATTTGAATCCGACTGCTATCCCTGGTTCACTTTCAAGGAACTGAACACGCTTTGCCTGACGGATTATCGCGTATACGGGACACCTGTACGTGAATACTGGCACAGGGCTGAGACGCAGATGATCGAGGGGATGGCAGCGAAACGGACCCAGGTTGGGGAGCTGCTGAAAAAAGACCCGGCTGAGGCTCAAAAACAGATGACGGAATATTGCGCCGGGCTTCAGGAAAAAGCCTTTGAAGATGCGAAAGAACTGCTGAATCAAGTACGCTGGACGATGAGCCTTAACTCTAATACGATGAAGCTCGGCAAGAATCCGGAGACCGGAGAGTATCTGACGACAGAACGGGTGCTGACCCCCATCACAGTTACTCTGGACGGAAGCGCTTACGGGAAACAGCAG
>ONGN01000002.1 GCA_900317385.1 uncultured Eubacteriales bacterium | reverse complement strand
ATTTGTTACTATAACAAAGCGCGTGGGCGTAGTGCGCTTAAATTATGCCCATTTGCGTACTGCGATGATCCGGGAGATTGCGTCATAAGGCGGTAACTTCCGGGGAGTATGTCCGGCGTCGTCCCTTTCGGCGGCGCGAAATCGGGCGGCTGAGTCAAGTTTTGTACGGGCGTATATCGCCCGGGCAGGGAAACAGCCGGTTTTATACCGGTTATTTTTCTGAGCGGGAGTGATACGCACGGCTGAGTGTACAAAAGAATGGCTCACCGTACGGTACATTTTATACAATATGCTGTACGAAAATGGAGGAAAGAAAAAATGGCAGCAAAGAAAATGATCCGCATCAGACTCAAGGCTTACGATCACCAGCTCATCGACCAGACCGCAGAGAAGATAGTCGAGACCGCGAAGCGCACCGACGCGAAGGTCTCCGGCCCGATCCCCCTCCCCACCAAGAAGGAGGTCGTCACCATTCTCCGCGCGGTTCACAAATATAAGGACAGCCGTGAGCAGTTCGAGCGCCGCACTCACAAGAGGCTCATCGACATCGTATCTCCCACCCAGAAGACCGTTGAGGCCCTTATGGCCCTCGAGATCCCCGCCGGCGTCGAGATCGAGATCAAGCTCTGATCGAAACCCGGTCGGAAAAAACACTGTTAACCACCCGTCGTCCGCGACTTGCGTGAGCGGACGGGGTCAAGTCGGGGGACGGCGCCCATGGTTGCAAGGGCGTGGCGCTTTCGACCAATAACCTTATTAAAAGGAGAATAGAAAATGGAAAAAGCCATCATCGGCAAGAAGGTCGGCATGACGCAGATCTTCGATGAGACCGGCAAGGTCATTCCCGTGACCGTTATCGAAGCCGGCCCCTGCGTAGTCGTTCAGAAGAAGACTGCGGAAGTCGACGGTTACGAAGCCATCCAGCTCGGCTTCGAGGACGTCGAGGAAAAGAAGCTCACCAAGCCCGAGATCGGACATCTCAAGGCATCCGGCGAGCTCAAGCGCCACCTCAAGGAGTTCCGTCTTGACGACTGCTCCAAGTTCGAGGTCGGCGACGTTATCGGCTGCGACCTCTTCGCGAAGGGCGATCAGCTCGATATCACCGGCATTTCAAAAGGTAAGGGCTACCAGGGCGCTATCAAGCGCTGGAACGCCCAGAGGACCCCGACCAGCCACGGCGGCGGCCCGGTTCACCGTCACGCGGGCTCCATGGGCTCCACCTCCACCCCCAGCCGCATCTACAAGGGTAAGATCGGCGCCGGCCAGATGGGCAACGAGCAGGTCACCGTTCAGAACCTCGATATCGTCTATATCGATAACGATCTGAACCTCATCGCCGTTCGCGGCGCAGTTCCCGGCCCCAAGGGCGGGATCGTCTACCTGAAGAACACCGTAATCAACCGCTCCAAGATCAAGGGCCCGGCTCAGACCGTCAGCTCCAACCCGCAGAAGCGTTCTGCGAGAGGCTAAGGAAAGGAGAGTTTAGACAATGCCTAACGTTAACGTATACGATATGTCCGGAAAGGTCGTTGGCAGCGTAGAGCTCCCCGCTTCCGTTTTCGGCATCGAGCCCAATGAGGCCGTGCTTCACATGGCAGTAAGGAACCACCTCGCGAACCTCCGTCAGGGCACCCAGAGCGCCCTCACCAAGGCTGAGGTCTCCGGCGGCGGCGCCAAGCCCTATCGTCAGAAGGGCACCGGCCGCGCCCGTCAGGGTTCCACCCGCAACCCGCACTACACCCACGGCGGCGTAGCTTTCGCCCCCAAGCCCCGCACCTACACCTTCTCCGTAAACAAGAAGGTCAGAAAGCTCGCCATCCGCTCCGCTCTCAGCCAGAAGGCCGCCGATGAGGCCGTCGTCGTTGTCGACGGGATCAAGATGGACGAGCCCAAGACCAAGAGCTTCAAGGCTTTCCTCACCGCCGTCGGCGCTGAGAAGAAGGCCCTCGTAGTCACCCCCGAGGTCGAGACGAACGTAGTCCTCTCCGCCAGGAACATCCCCGGCGTGGAGACCACCACCGCCTCCATCCTCAACGCCTACTCCGTCCTCAACGCCGACAAGCTCGTTGTGGACAAGGCGGCCATTGAGAAAATTGAGGAGGTATATGCGTAATGAAATCCAGCTATGACGTAATCCTCCGCCCGATAGTTACCGAGCAGTCCATGGAGGCTATCGACCTTCTGAAGTACACCTTCGAGGTCGCTCCCGACGCCGGCAAGGCTGAGATAAAGAAGGCCGTTGAGGAGATTTTCGGCGTTAAGGTCATGAAGGTCTCCACCCTGAATATGGGCGGCAAGGAAAAGCGCGTCGGCCGTTACCCCGCCGGCACCACGAAGTCCTGGAAGAAGGCAGTCGTCAGACTGACTCCGGATTCCAAGCCCATCGAGCTCTTCGAGGGAATGGTATAAGGGAGGAATAGGAAATGTCTGTTAAATTTTTTAAGCCCACCACTCCGTCGAGAAGGCACATGTCCGTTTCCGGCTTCGACGGCGTTGATAAGAAGGCAAAGCCCGAGCCCAAGCTCACCGAGGTGCTCAAGAAGCACTCCGGCCGCAACAGCTACGGCCGCATAACCGTCCGCCACAAGGGCGGCGGAAACCGCAGGAAGTACCGCGTTATCGACTTCAAGCGCAATAAGCTCGACGTTCAGGGCACCGTTCTCCGCCTTGAGTACGACCCCAACCGTTCCGCTTATATCGCCCTCGTCGAGTATCCCGACGGCGAGCGCCGCTACATCCTCGCTCCTGTCGGCCTTAAGGCCGGCGACAGCGTGGTCGCGGGCGCCGGCGCCGACATCAAGCCGGGCAACGCGCTTCCCATCGCCAACATCCCCGTAGGTACCGTTATCCATAACATCGAGCTCTATCCCGGCCGCGGCGCTCAGCTCGTCCGCTCCGCCGGCTCCGCCGCTCAGCTTATGGCTAAGGAGAACGGAATGGCGCAGGTCCGCCTTCCCTCCGGCGAGTACCGTTACGTCCGCCTCGACTGCATGGCTTCCGTCGGTCAGGTAGGCAACATCGAGCACGCCAACATCCACTTCGGTAAGGCCGGCCGCGTCCGCCACATGGGCATTCGTCCCACCGTCCGCGGCTCCGTCATGAACCCCTGTGACCACCCCCACGGCGGCGGCGAGGGCAAGAGCCCGATCGGCCGTCCCGGCCCTGTAACGCCTTGGGGCAAGCCGGCGCTCGGTTACAAGACCCGCAAGACGAAGAACCGCACCAACAAGTTCATCGTCAAGCGCCGCAATCAGAAGTAAGGAGGGAAACGGATAAATGTCCAGAAGCATAAAGAAGGGCCCGTTCGCGGCCCCCGAGCTCCTCAAGAGAGTTGACGAGCTCAACAAGAAGGGCGAGAAGAAGGTCCTTAAGACCTGGAGCCGCGCCAGCACGATCTTCCCCTCCTTCGTCGGACACACTATCGCCGTGCACGACGGAAGAAGGCACATCCCCGTTTACGTTACCGAGGATATGGTAGGACACAAGCTCGGCGAGTTTGCGCCCACCCGCACCTTCCGCGGCCACGCCGGCAGCAAGACCGGTAAATAAGGAGGCAGAGATATGGAAGCAAGAGCACAAGTCAAGTACGCGCGCATCTCACCCCGCAAGGTGAAGATCGTCTGCGACCTTATAAGGGGCAAGGACGTCAATACCGCCCGCGCCATCCTTTTACACACCCCGAAGGCTGCCTCTGAGATCATGGTTAAGCTTCTCAAGAGCGCGGTTTCCAACGCCGAGAACAACTTCGGCCTCGACTCCGCGAACCTCTACGTTTCCGAGACCTTCGCTAACCCCGGCCCCATCCTCAAGAGGATGCAGCCCGTTTCCAAGGGCCGCGGCTACAGGATCAACAAGAGGACCAGCCACATCACCATCGTAGTTAAGGAAAGAGAGGAGGCGTAAAAATGGGACAGAAGGTAAACCCCCACGGACTTCGCGTAGGCGTTATCAAGGATTGGGATTCCCGTTGGTACGCCAGGGACGATAAGGTCGGCGACCTCATCGTTGAGGATTATAACATCCGCAAGTATCTTAAGAAGCTCCTCTATGCAGCCGGAGTTCCCAAGATCGAGATCGAGCGCGACAGCGCCAAGGTCAAGGTCTTCATCCACTGCTCCCGCCCCGGCATCGTTATCGGCAAGGGCGGCGCTGAGATCGAGAAGCTTCGCCTCGACCTGGAGAAGAAATTCTCTAAGCCCGTCGACCTCTCCATCATCGAGGTCAAGAACCCCGATACCGACGCTCAGCTCGTCGCGGAGAACATCGCTTCCCAGCTTGAGAAGCGCGTCGCTTTCCGCCGCACGATGAAGAACGCCATGAGCCGCGCCATGCGCTTCGGCGTCCGCGGCATCAAGATCAAGATCTCCGGCCGTATAGGCGGCGCCGAGATCGCCCGCAGCGAGGCCTATCACGAGGGCACCATCCCTCTTCAGACCCTCCGCGCCGATATTGACTACGGCTTTGCCGAGGCTGCCACCACTTACGGCCGCATCGGAATCAAGGTCTGGATCTATAAGGGAGAGATCCTCAACCAGGCTCTCCGCACCACCCCCCGCGCAATGGACACCACGAAGCCTCCCCGTGAGCGCCGCGAGCGCCGCGACGGCGACCGCAGGGGTCCCCGCCAGGGCGGGTTCAACCGCAATAACAACCAGAGGCAGGGCGGAAACCGTCAGGGCGGCTATCAGAACCGCGCTCCCCGTGCCGATGCTCCTAAAGAAGGAGGCGCCGACTAATGCTTTTACCGAAAAGAGTTAAATACCGCAAGGTACAGAGAGGCCGCATGAAGGGCGTTGCTACCCGCGGCAACAAGGTCGTTTACGGTGAGTACGGCCTCGTCGCCACCGAGCCCTGCTGGATAACCTCCAACCAGATCGAGGCGGCCCGTATCGCCATCACCCGCTACACCAAGCGCGGCGGTAAGGTCTGGATCAAGATATTCCCTGATAAGCCCGTAACTCAGAAGCCCGCCGAGACCCGTATGGGATCCGGAAAGGGCGCTCCCGAGTACTGGGTCGCAGTAGTGAAGCCCGGCAGGGTCCTCTTCGAGATCGCCGGCGTTTCCCCTGAGGATGCCGCGGAAGCTCTTCGCCTGGGCGCTCACAAGCTCCCCTGCAAGACGAAGATAGTCGCCCGTGAGACCGAGAACGGTGGTGAATAAGATGAAGGCAAACGAGGTAAGAAAGATGTCAGCCGCTGAGCTGGAGGCAAAGCTGAAGGATCTTAAGAAGGATCTCTTCACCCTGCGTATGCAGCACGCCACCAATCAGCTCGACAACCCTGTTAAGATATCCCTTGTAAAAAAGGATATTGCCCGAGTCCAGACGATCATTCGTGAAAAAGAGCTCGAGCAGTAAGGAGGAAGAATAAATGAGTGAAGTAAGAACATCTTCCAGGAAAACAAGGGTGGGCAAGGTTGTATCCGATAAGATGGACAAGACCATCGTGGTCGCTATCGCCGACCGCGTTCAGCACCCCCTTTACAAGAAAATAGTCAAGAGAACCTACAAGCTCAAGGCTCACGACGAGGAGAACGTCGCCGGTATTGGCGATACCGTTCGCGTTATGGAGTGCCGTCCCCTCTCCAAGGAGAAGAGATGGAGACTTGTAGAGATCGTTGAAAAGGCGAAGTAAGGAGGCGACAACATGATACAGCAAGAGAGTTATCTGAAGGTCGCCGACAATACCGGCGCCAAAGAGATCAAGTGCATCCGCGTTCTTGGCGGCTCCAAGAGGAAGTACGGCAACATCGGCGATGTTATCGTAGCCTCCGTCCGCAAGGCTGCCCCCGGCGGCCAGGTCAAGAAGGGCGATGTCGTTAAGGCCGTTATCGTTCGTTCCGCCCGCGGCGTCCGCCGCGCCGACGGCACCTACGTCCGCTTCGATGAGAACGCTGCCGTCCTTATCCGCGATGATAAGAACCCTGTCGGCACGCGTATCTTCGGGCCGGTGGCCAGAGAGCTCAGAGATAAGGAATATATGAAGATCCTTTCTCTCGCTCCCGAAGTAATATGAGGAGGACGAAACCGAATGGATATCAAGACTAACGATAAGGTAGTCGTCCTTTCCGGTAAGGATAAGGGCAAGGAGGGCAAGGTCCTCACCGCCGATCCCAAGGGCCGCAAGGTCATCGTGGAGGGCGTCAACGTCGCGAAAAAGCACCAGAAGGCCCGCACCCAGACCGAGGAGAGCGGCATCATCAAGAAGGAGACCCCGATTTACGTCTCCAAGGTTCAGCTTGTATGCCCCAAGTGCGGTAAGGCCACCAGAGTCGGCCACGTCGCAGTTGACGGCAAGAAGTTCCGCGCCTGCAAGAAGTGCGGAGCTCAGATTTGAGAGGGAGGTAACGATAAATGCCCAGACTTCAGGATAAATACGTCAAGGAAATCGCTCCCGCTCTCATGAAGAAGTTCGAGTACAAGAGCGTCATGCAGATCCCCAAGCTCGAGAAGATCGTTGTAAACGTCGGCTGCGGCGATTGCAAGGATAACCAGAAGGCCATCGAGGCCGTCGTAAACGAGATCTCCGCCATCACCGGCCAGCACGCTGTCATCACCAAGGCCCGCAAGTCCGTCGCTAACTTCAAGCTCCGCGAGGGCATGAACGTCGGCGTCAAGGTCACGCTCCGCCATGACAGAATGTGGGAGTTCCTCGACAGGCTCTTCAACGTGGCTCTTCCCCGTGTCCGCGACTTCCGCGGCATCAACCCCAACAGCTTCGACGGCCGCGGCAACTATGCCCTCGGCCTCCGCGAGCAGCTGATCTTCCCCGAGATCGACTACGATAAGATCGACAAGATCCGCGGCATGGACATAGTAATGTGCACCACCGCTCAGACCGACGAGGAGGCCCGCGAGCTCATCAGCATGCTCGGCGCCCCCTTCTATCAGGACTAAGGAGGACTTAAAAAATGGCAAAAACGTCTATGAAGATAAAGCAGCAGCGTGAGCCCAAGTTCTCCACGCGCTACTACAACCGCTGCAAGATCTGCGGCCGTCCCCACGCTTACCTTCGCAACTACGGCATCTGCCGTATCTGCTTCAGGGAGCTGGCGTACAAGGGCGAGATCCCCGGCGTCAAAAAGGCGTCTTGGTGATCTTTTGCCGCCTGACTTCGTTGTGCTCGCTCGCTGTATTATAATACAGCTTCGCTCGCGAGCCTCGTCAGACGACAAAATATCTACCAATCCGAGCGCGCTCCTGCGCCTCGCCTGACGAAAATTTCCTGCACTTGCGGGCTTCGCTCGCGAGCCTCGTCAGACGACAAAATATCTACCAATCCGAGCGCGCTCCTGCGCCTCGCGCGGGCAACACTCAAAAAGGTTTTGACGGGTTTTCTCAAAACCCGATTGGATGGCGAAAGGTCGGGGGTAATTGAGGCTTTGCCGAAAATTATCCCGGATACCTCGCCGCCGGAACCGCTTAGATGAGCGGTAACTTCAATTCAGGAGGAAAAACAATGCAGATCACAGACCCGATCGCGGATATGCTGACCCGTATAAGGAACGCAAACTCCGCAAAGCACCCCACCGTTGATATCCCCGCCTCCAACATGAAGAAGGCGATCGTTCAGATCCTTCTGGACGAGGGATACATCAAGAATTATCAGATAGTTGCCGACGGCGGCCAGGGCGTCATCAAGGTGACCCTTAAGTACAACGCCGGCGAGAAGGTCATCCAGGGCCTCCGCCGCGTGTCCAAGCCCGGACTCCGCGTTTATGCCGGCACTGACGAGATACCCTACGTCCTCAAGGGACTGGGTACCGCCATCATCTCGACCTCCAAGGGCATCATGACCGACAAGAAGGCTCGCGCAGAGCACGTCGGCGGCGAAGTCCTTGCGTTTGTGTGGTAAGGAGGACAGCGAAAATGAGTCGAATCGGAAGAGCTCCCATCACCATACCCGCAGGCGTTCAGGTGAAGGTAGAAGAGAACAACGTGGTCACCGTTAAGGGACCGAAGGGCGAGCTCACAAGGCAGCTTTGCCCCGCAATGAAGATAACCGAGGATGCCGGCGTTCTGCACGTTGCCCGTCCTAACGACGAGAAGCAGAACCGCGCGCTCCACGGCCTGACCCGCAGCCTTCTTCACAACATGGTCGTCGGCGTTACCGAGGGCTTTGAGAAGAAGATGGAGGTCAACGGCGTGGGCTACAGGGCAGCCAAGGAGGGCAAGAACCTCGTTATGAACCTGGGCTTCTCTCATCAGGTGGTCGTCCCCGAGATCGAGGGCATCACCATTGAGGTACCGGATGCTAACCACGTAACGATCAAGGGCGCCGATAAGCAGCTCGTCGGTCAGTTCGCTGCCGATCTGAGAGCCAAGAGGCCCCCCGAGCCTTACAAGGGCAAGGGCATCAAGTACGCGGACGAAGTCATTCGCCGCAAAGAAGGCAAGACAGGTAAATAAAAGGAGGTGTGCCTAAATGATAAAAAGACCCGACACTAACGCTCAGCGTTTAAAGAGACACAAGAGAGTCAGGGCGAAGATCTCCGGCACGCCCGAGAGACCCAGACTCAACGTTTTCCGCTCCAAGCAGAACATCTACGCTCAGATAATCGACGACACCACCGGCGTAACGCTGGTATCCGCTTCTACCGTTGAGAAGGACTTCGACGGCTACGGCGGAAACAAGGAGGCCGCCCGCAAGGTCGGCCAGACCGTCGCTGAGCGCGCCAAGGCCAAGGGGATCGACGCCGTTGTATTTGACCGCGGCGGCTACGTCTACCACGGCAGAGTCGCAGAGCTCGCAGAGGGTGCCCGCGAGGGCGGCCTTCAGTTCTGATGAGGGGAGGAAATACAATGCCTTACGAAAACAACAATAACAATAACGAGAGACGTGAGCGCCGCGATCGCCGCGAGCGCAGGGAAGAGCCGAAGAGCGAATATATCGAGAAGGTAGTATCCCTCAACCGCGTTTCCAAGACCGTCAAGGGCGGCCGCATCATGAAGTTCTCCGCTCTCGTCGTCATCGGCGACGGCAAGGGCAAGGTCGGCTACGGACTCGGCAAGGCCGCCGAGGTTTCCGAGGCCATCAGGAAGGGCATCGAGGACGCCAAGAAGAATCTCTGCACCGTAACTCTTCTCGGCACCACCATCCCCCACGAGGTCATCGGCGAGTTTGGCGCCGGCCGCGTGCTTCTCAAGCCGGCTCCCGAAGGAACCGGAGTTATTGCCGGCGGCGCTGTCCGTGCCGTCATGGAGGCTGCCGGAATCTCCGACATCCGTACCAAGTGCCTCCGCTCCAACAACCCCGCCAACGTCGTAGCCGCCACCTTCCAGGGCCTCAAGAGCCTCAGGAACGCGGAGGCAGTCGCCAAGACCCGCGGCAAGACGGTTGAAGAGATCGTGGGCTAAGGAGGACTGAATAATGGCTAACATTAAGATTACGCTCGTAAAGAGCCTTAACGGAAGACTCCAGAAGCACATCGCTACGGCTGACAGCCTCGGCCTTCGCAGAATAGGCGATGAGACCGTCCAGCCCGACAACCCCCAGACCAGAGGCAAGATACAGAAGATCGGCTATCTCCTCAAGGTCGAGGAAGTAAAGTAAGGAGGTAACCGGTTATGAAATTATCAGAACTCAGCCCCGCCCAGGGCTCCACTCACGTGGCAAAGCGCAAGGGCAGAGGAATCGGCACCGGCAACGGCAAGACCGGCGGCCGCGGACACAAGGGTCAGAAGGCCCGTTCCGGCGGCGGCGTCCGCGTCGGCTTCGAAGGCGGACAGATGCCCCTCGCCCGCCGCATCCCGAAAAGAGGCTTCAACAACATCTTCGCAAAGCCCCTTGACTCCATCAACGTCTCCATGCTCGACAGGTTCGAGGATGGCGCCGTGGTCGATGAGAAGGCCCTTATGGACGCCGGTATCATCTCCACCTGCAAGTACGGATTCAAGGTCCTCGGAAACGGTGAGGTGACGAAGAAGCTTACCGTTAAGGCTTCCGCCTTCTCCGAGACTGCCAAGCAGAAGATCGAGGCCGCCGGAGGAAAGGCGGAGGTGATCTGAAGTGCTCAAGACTCTGCGAAACGCCTGGAAGATCGAAGAGCTCAGGAAGAAGATCCTCTTCACCCTCTTCATGATCCTTATCTACAGGCTCGGAAACGCGGTCCCCGTACCCTACGTCAACGTGGCGGCTCTCGGCGAGTACTTCACGAGATATCAGAACACAGTCCTCGGACTGTATAACGTAATGAGCGGAAGCTCCTTCTCTCAGGCTACGATATTCGCGCTGAGCATACAGCCGTATATCAACGCGTCCATCATCATCCAGCTTCTCACCATCGCCATCCCGGCCCTTGAGAGGCTTTCCAAGGAGGGCGGAGAAGAGGGCAAGAAGAAGATCGAGCGCATCACCCGTTACACCACGGTCGCTCTCGCTCTTCTCCAGGGCTTCGCTTACTACACCCTTATAAGAACCAACGGACTCCTTGTTGACGGAACCAACTTCTGGAACGGAGTCGTCATCATCGCGACCTTCGTGGCGGGCTCCTCCATCATTATGTGGATGGGCGAGCAGATCACCGAGTTCGGCGTGGGCAACGGAATCTCCGTTATCCTCTTCGTCGGAATCGTATCCAGGCTCCCGAACGCGATCATCTCCGCTGTCGGCACTACTATCGCCGCCGGGACCGGCTGGTGGAAGAACGCCCTCATCTATTTCGGAGTGCTCGTCGGCGCCATCGCCATGATCGTGCTCATCGTCATCGTAACCGAGGCGGAGCGCAGGATCGCGGTACAGTATTCCAAGAGAGTCGTCGGCCGCAAGGTCTACGGAGGCCAGTCAACCCACCTCCCGATGAAGGTGAATATGTCCGGCGTTCTCCCCGTGATCTTCGCCCAGTCGATCGCCTCCCTCCCCGCCACCATCTTTGCCTTTGCCGGAGTCACGAGCTCCACGCAGAGCTTCTGGGGCGGCGTTTACAGAGCCCTTGACACGAACACCGTGCTCTACATGGTTCTGTACTTCCTGCTTATCATCTTCTTCAGCTACTTCTACTCCACCATCCAGTTTAACCCGGTGGAGGTCTCGAACAACCTGAGGAAGAACGGCGGCTATATCCCCGGCTTCCGCCCGGGCAAGCCCACCAGCGACTTCATCGCCAAGGTGCTTAGAAAGATAACCCTCTTCGGAGCCGTATATCTCGGTATCGTCGCCATAGTTCCCCTTATCGTCAACGCGGTAAGCGCCACGGCCCGTTCCTCCGGAATCGCCGTCGGCGGAACCTCTCTCATAATCCTCGTGGGCGTCGCTCTTGAGACTGTTAAGAGCATCGAGGCCCAGATGGTGATGAGAAACTATAAGGGCTTCCTTGAATAAGCCCTGAGGGAATAGAGATGAAGCTTATAATCATGGGCGCGCCCGGCGCCGGAAAGGGCACTCAGGCCGAGATACTCTCCGAAAAACTGGGCATACCAACCATCTCTACCGGAAATATTCTGCGGGCTGCCGTCCGTGACGGCACGCCCGTAGGCCGGAAGGCAAAAGCCCTCATTGAGGCCGGCTCCCTCGTCTCGGACGACGTTATAATCGGCATCCTGAACGAGCGCCTCGGCCACGAAGACTGTGCGAATGGATATATCCTCGACGGTGTACCCCGCACGTTAGCGCAGGCGGATATGCTCCACGCTGAGGGAGTTGAGGTCGACGCTGTTATCGACATCGACGTTTCAGACGAGGCGATCGAGAAGCGTATGACCGGCAGACGGACCTGCTCCGGCTGCTCCGCAACCTATCACGTCGCGTTTAACCCACCCGCGACGGAGGGCGTCTGCGACCACTGCGGAGGCAGGCTCACGATAAGGAAGGACGACCTTCCCGAAACTGTGCGCCACCGCCTTGAGGTTTATCACGCCGAAACCGAGCCCCTTCTCGACTATTACGAGAGGGAGGGCAAGCTCCTCCGCGTAAACGGAGAGCAGAGCCTTGAGGCGACGACGGCGTCAATATTAGCCGCTTTGGAGGAGCTTGAAATTTGATTAGAGTCAAAACAGCTCACGAAGCGGAACTTATGCGCCGCGCGGGACGAATTACCGCGGCAGCCCGCGAACTCGCGGGAAAAATGGTAGTCCCCGGCGTAACAACCCTTGAAATAGACAAGGCAGTAAACGCGTATATCAGATCAAAGGGAGCGGTTCCCACCTTCCTGAATTACGGCGGCTTTCCGAAGAGCGTGTGCATCTCGATAAACGAAGAGGTGATCCACGGGATACCGGATAAGCATCGCGTGATTTATGACGGCGACGTCGTAAAGATCGACGTTGGAGCCACAAAGGACGGCTTTGTGGGGGACTGCGCCGCAACATTCATTGCAGGGCACGCATCCGAGGAGGCAAAGAGGCTTGTCGAAGTCACACGGCAGAGCTTCTTTGAGGGCATAAAATATGCCCGGCCTGGCTGCCGGGTTTCCGATATCGGAGCGGCCGTCCAAAAGTACGTTGAGGCTCAGGGCTTCGGCGTGGTGCGCGATTACGTCGGTCACGGCGTAGGCGCAGTGCTGCACGAGGACCCCGAGGTACCCAACTACGGAGTACCCGGCCACGGGCCGAGGCTCGTGAGAGGCATGACCATTGCGGTCGAGCCGATGGTAACAGTCGGAACTTACGAGGTCAAAACCCTCAAGAACGGCTGGACGGTAGTCACGAAGGACGGTAGCCTTGCGGCGCATTATGAAAACTCACTTTTGATAACCGACGGAGAGCCAGAGATCCTCACCGTTTGCGAGGAGGATATATGAGCTTTGACGTTTCCGACGTAGTTCTCTCCCTCCGGGGCAGGGACGCGGGAGAAAGGTTTTTCGTGGTCGGAGTCGAGGGCGCCTTCGCCTATATAGCGGACGGGCGCGTAAGACGGATCGAGAAGCCGAAAAGGAAAAAGGAAAAGCATCTGAGCCTGGTTACTAAGCCCGAGGGCAGGATAGCCGACAAGCTCAGGTCGGGAGAAAAAGTGACGAACGGAGAAATCAGAAGGGCGCTGGCAGCGATGTCCGGCGCAGAAAGCAATGAAGGAGGTATGCACCTTGGCTAAATCAGACGAGATCGAGATCGAAGGTACCGTGGTGGAAAGTCTGCCCAACACGATGTTCAAGGTCGACATCGGGAATGGTCATATCATCCTGGCGCATATTTCCGGAAAGCTTCGAATGAATTTCATCAGAATTCTTCCCGGAGACAAGGTCACGGTGCAGATGAGCCCGTACGACCTTACCCGCGGCAGGATAACTTGGAGAAGCAAGTAAGCCGTCAGGCAAAAAAAGTCCGGGGAGAGTCCCCTCGTATGTAATGAAAGGAAGGTACATTTAAATGAAAGTCAGACCTTCAGTTAAGCCCATGTGCGAGAAGTGCAAAGTCATCAAGCGCAAGGGAAAAGTCATGGTCATCTGCGAGAACCCCAAGCATAAGCAGAGACAAGGCTAAAAGTCAATGAAAGGATGATTATTAAAAATGGCAAGAATATCCGGCGTTGACCTGCCCAGAGAAAAGAGAATAGAGATCGGCCTTACCTACGTTTACGGTATAGGCAGAACGAGCGCGAAGAAGATCCTCGAGGAGACCGGCATCGATCCCGATACCCGCGTCAAGGATCTTACCGACGCTCAGGAGGCTGCTCTCCGTGAGGTCATCGATAAGAACTACACCGTGGAGGGCGACCTCCGCCGCAGCGTGGCGCTCGATATAAAGCGCCTCACCGAGATCGGCTGCTACCGCGGCACCCGTCACCGCAAGGGACTTCCCGTCCGCGGCCAGAGAAGCAAGACTAACGCCCGTACCCGCAAGGGCCCGAAGCGCACCATAGCCAATAAGAAGAAGTAAGGGAGGGATATCACATGGCTGCTAATACTAAAGTTAAGGGCAAGGTAAGAACCAGACGCCGCGAACGCAAGAACGTAGAGAAGGGTCAGGTGCATATCAGCTCCAGCTTCAACAACACGATGGTCACCGTGACCGACGCCAACGGCAACGCGCTCTCCTGGGCGTCCGCCGGAGGAATGGGCTTCCGCGGAAGCCGCAAGTCCACCCCGTTCGCCGCTCAGACCGCCGCCGAGACCGCCGCTAAGGCCGCTATGGAGCATGGCCTGAAGACCGTTGAGGTCTTCGTAAAGGGCCCCGGCTCCGGAAGAGAGGCCGCCATCCGCGCTCTGCAGACCGTGGGCCTCGAGGTAACTATGATCAAGGACGTTACCCCCATCCCTCATAACGGCTGCCGTCCGCCCAAGCGCCGCAGAGTCTGAGTAGGGAAAGGAGAAATACTAATGGCAAAGAATATGCAGCCCATAGTCAAGCGTTGCAGAGCCCTCGGCATCTCGCCCGCTGTCATGGGTTATACCGAAAAGTCCAAGCAGGGCTCCACCAAGCGCAACCCCGGCGCCCAGAGAAGAGCGAAGAAGTCCGAGTACGCCGTTCAGCTCAACGAGAAGCAGAAGGTAAAGTTCATCTACGGCATTCTTGAGAAGCAGTTCCGCGGCTACTACGAGAAGGCTGAGCGCTCCTCCGGCATCACCGGCGAGGTCCTGCTCACCACCATCGAGAGGCGCCTTGACAACGTCATCTACCGCCTCGGTCTGGCCAACACCCGCAGGGAGGCCCGTCAGCTCGTCAACCACGGTCATTTCACCGTTGACGGACACAAGGTCAACATCCCCTCCTACCTCGTAAAGCCCGGTATGGTCATCGGAATCAAGGAGAGCTCCAAGAGCCTTCCCAAGTTCAAGGAAATGACCGCCGAGGATGCTTTCCGCAACGTTCCCAAGTGGCTTGAGTATGACGCGAATAAGGCTCAGGGCAAGGTCGTAGCCATGCCCCAGCGCGATGACATCGACTTCGAAGTCGAGGAGCACCTCATCGTCGAGCTCTATTCCAAGTAATCAATAATGGGGAAGCCGGAAGGCCCGCGCGGCCTGCCCGGCGCCCACAGCCCTCGAATAGTCCCAAAGCATCACAGGACGCTTTTGCGTCACATCTTTAAGGAGGGTAAAATTTAGTGATAGAAATTGAAAAGCCCCGCATCGAATGCGTGGAAACACCCGGCGACGAGTCCTACGGCAAGTACGTTGTAGAGCCGCTTGAGAGGGGCTACGGCATAACCCTCGGCAACGCCCTTCGGAGGATACTGCTTTCGAGCCTCCCCGGAACGGCGATAACCAGCGTCAAGATAGCCGGCATCCAGCACGAGTTTTCCACTATCCCCGGCGTTAAGGAAGACGTTACGGAGATAGTCCTCAACCTGAAGAGCATCATCGCGAAGCTCCACAGCGAGGGAGAGAAGACCGTGCATATCGAGGCTCGCGGCGAGGGCGAGGTTACCGCGGGCGATATCAAGGCCGACGGTGAGGTAGAGATACTGAACCCCGAGCTCCACATCGCCACCCTCGGACCCGACGCTCAGCTTCGCATGGAGCTGACCATGAACCACGGCAGAGGCTACGTTTCCGCCGAAAGGAACAAGCAGAAGCAGAACATCATCGGCGTAATCCCCATAGATTCCATCTACACCCCGATTGTCAAGGTGAACTACACCGTTGAGAATACCAGGGTCGGGAATATGACCGATTTTGACAAGCTGACGCTTGAGGTTTGGACGGACAAGACCATCTCCGCGAGAGACGCCGTTTCCATGGGCGCCAAGATACTCTGCGACCACTTTACTCTGTTTACCGATCTCTCCGAGACCGCGGGCTCCAAGAGCCTCATCGTGGAGAAGAGCGAGACTCAGCGCGACAAGGTCCTTGAGATGACGATAGAGGAGCTTGACCTCTCCGTCCGCAGCTTCAACTGCCTCAAGAGGGCGAACATCAACACCGTCGAGGAGCTTATCAGCAAGACCGAGGCCGAGATGATAAAGGTCCGCAACCTGGGTCACAAGAGCCTTGAAGAGGTAATACACAAGCTGGCTATGATGGGACTCTCCCTTGCCAGTGACGATAACAACTGAGACGCTTTAGCGCCTCCAAGAAACAGCGGAAATGACCGCATCACTCTGAAAAGGAGGAAAAACCAATGACCGGACCCCGTAAGCTCGGCAAGACCACCGATCAGCGCATGGCCATGCTCAGGCAGCAGGTCACCGACTTCCTTGATAACGGGAAGATGGAGACCACCGTTACCCGCTGCAAGGAGATCGCTCCTCTCGCCGAGAAGATGATAACCCTCGGTAAAAAGAACACCCTCGCGTCCCGCCGTCAGGCTCTCGCCTTCATCACGAGAGAGGACGTCGTGACCAAGGTATTCACCGAGCTCGCTAAGAAGTATGCCGACCGCAACGGCGGCTACACCAGAGTTACCCGCACCGGCGTCCGCCGCGGCGACGCGGCCGAGACCGGCGTGATCGAGCTCGTGTAAGTCTTTAATAACCGAAAAGCCTCCCGATCCTTAACCGGATAAGGGAGGCTTTTTGTTCACATTTCGTTTATAAATTGCACAAAGAAAGACGGCGGTTTTCGGGAAAAGCATTGATATCTCCAAAAATGGCGGAAGGGGTCGAATTTTGGTTGACAAAAGGGGATAAGCCCGTTTAAAATACAGCCAGAATTTAAAAAGCGGCCGATATAGGTCCGGATAGATGGCCCGGACGTATCTACCGTGACGCCGTTCAGTCACGACTATTGGCAAATAGCCGTCCCCGCGCTTTTGGGGAGGGCGCCATTGTCGGCAGATCGGGATAGCGGTCTCCTTTTTTATTTTTCGCAAAAGAGGTGAGATCCAATGAGAATGATGGAAGAAAAAATACTTTCCGAGGGCTCCGTTCTGCCCGGGGGTATTCTCAAGGTAGGAAGCTTTCTCAATCAGCAGATCGACACCTGTTTTCTAAAGGAGATCGGCGAGGAGATCGCCCGCCTTTTCTCAAACGATCACGTCACCAAAATACTCACCATCGAGTCCTCCGGCATAGCCATAGCCGCGGCCGCGGGCATCGCGATGGGCGTTCCCATGGTATTCGCAAAAAAGCATAAGAGCTCTAACGTCGACGGAGAGGTCTATTCGGCGCTCGTTCATTCCTTCACCAAGAACACGGATTATAACGTCGTGGTCAGCAGGGATTATTTGACGGGCGCGGACAGAGTCCTTTTGGTCGACGATTTTCTTGCCGCAGGCAACGCCTTCAACGGGCTTTTGGAGCTCTGCCGCCAGGCGGGAGCCGAGGTCGTCGGCTTCTCCGCCGCGATAGAAAAGGGCTTCCAGCGCGGCGGCGATAAGCTCAGGGAAAAGGGCTATAAAGTCGAGAGCCTTGCGGTGATCGGCTCCATGACCGACAGCGAAATAGTATTTCGCACCTAAAACACAGGCAACGGAAAAACAGTACCGTTTCCATATAAAAATGAATGCAACAATCTAACAGGAGGAAAAGAAAAATGAAAAAAGTAATTGCTATCGTTCTCTGCCTCGTTATGTGCGTCGGCGCTCTTGCCGCATGCTCTAACAGCACCGAGAGCAAGATGAAGGTCGGCTTCATCTTCCTTCACGATGAGAACTCCACCTACGACCTCAACTTCCTGAACGCCGCCAAGGAGACCTGCGAGAAGCTCGGCGTAGAGTACATTCTCCGCACCAACATCCCCGAGGATCAGAAGTGCAAGGAGACCGCTGAGGACCTTATCGACCAGGGCTGCACCATCATCTTCGCCGACTCCTTCGGCCATGAGGATTACCTCATCGAGGCCGCCAAGGATCACCCCGAGGTCCAGTTCTGCCACGCCACCGGCACCAAGGCCCACACTGCCAACCTTTCCAACTTCCACAACGCCTTCGCTTCCATCTATGAGGGCCGTTACCTTGCCGGCATCGCCGCCGGAATGAAGCTCAACGAGATGATCGCAAGCGGCAAGATCACCGCCGACCAGGCCAAGATGGGCTACGTCGGAGCCTTCACCTATGCTGAGGTTATCTCCGGCTACACCAGCTTCTATCTCGGCGCCAAGAGCGTTTGCCCCTCCGTCACCATGGAAGTCACCTTCACCGGCTCCTGGTACGATGAGACCGCCGAGAAGGAAGGCGCTCTCAAGCTCATCAGCAACGGCTGCGTTCTTATCAGCCAGCACGCCGACTCCATGGGCGCTCCTACCGCCTGCGAGTCCAACAACGTCCCCAACGTCTCCTACAACGGCAGCACCATCAAGGAGGCCCCCAACACCTTCATCGTCTCCAGCCGCATCAACTGGAGCCCCTACTTCGAGTACATGATCGGCCAGGTCAAGGACGGCAAGGCCATCGACACCGACTGGACAGGCACCATCGCTACCGGCTCCGTCGTTCTTACCGACGTCAACACTAACGTTGCCGCCGCCGGCACCGTTGAGGCTATCGAGGCCGCCAAGGCTCAGCTCGAGGCCGGCACTCTCCACGTCTTCAACACCGATACCTTCACCAAGGACGGCGCGAAGCTTGACAGCTACCTCGCCGACGTCAACACCGACGCCGACTTCACCCCCGACACCGAGGTCATTTCCGACGGTTACTTCCACGAGTCCGAGAAGCGTTCCGCTCCTTACTTCGACATCCAGATCGACGGAATCACCCTCCTCGACGTTAACTTCGGTTAATTACCCACGGGGAAACATAATCTCGTTAAAAACGACGCATATGGGAAGCTCTCTCCAATAGGGGAGGGCGTCCCGGTCGTTTTTTCCATGCTGCAGAGGAAAGCGCGGAATAGATTTTCCGCGCCGTCCTGTGCAGTATTTGTGGTTTTTCGGAAATTTTTACAAAAGGAGGCTTCCGGATGGGCGAAAAGACGGCGGCGGTAAAAATGCGCGATATCACCAAGTCCTTCGGCAAGGTACTGGCGAACGACAAGGTGTGGCTCGATATATACAGGGGCGAGATCCTTGCCCTTCTCGGCGAGAACGGCTCGGGAAAGACCACCCTGATGAATATGCTGTCCGGCATTTATTTCCCGGACGAGGGTCAGATCTACATCGACGGAAAAGAAGTGGTAATACGATCCCCGAAGGACGCCTTTAATTACGGGATCGGGATGATCCACCAGCACTTCAAGCTCGTGGACGTGCTGACGGCGGCTGAAAATATCGTCCTCGGCCTGCCCGGAAAGCTCGACCTCAAGGAAGCCTCGAGGAAGATAAGGGAGATCTGCGAGACCTACGGCTTTTCCGTTGACCCCGATCAGAAGATTTACACGATGTCCGTATCCCAGAAGCAGACGGTCGAGATAGTGAAGGTGCTTTACAGAGGAGCTGATATACTGATCCTCGATGAGCCGACGGCCGTGCTCACCCCGCAGGAGACGGACAAGCTCTTCGCCGTTTTAAAGAATATGCGCGACGACGGCAAGGCCATCGTGATAATCACGCATAAGATGCACGAGGTCGAGGAGCTTTCGGACAGGGTCGCCGTCCTGCGCCACGGCCAGTTCGTGGGCGATATGCTTACGAAGGATACGAACGCCCAGGAAATGACGAATATGATGGTCGGACACGCCGTTACCCTGAATATCGACCGCCCCGAGCCGAAGGACCCGAAGCCCCGCATCGAGGTCAAGGGCCTCACCGTCCGCGATATGGACGGCATCGTAAAGCTCGAGGACGTGAGCTTTACCGCGAACTCCGGCGAAATACTCGGCATAGCCGGCATATCCGGCAGCGGACAAAAGGAGCTGCTTGAGGCGATAGCCGGGCTCCAGCCCGTTGAAAGCGGCAGCATAAGCTATATCGAAGGCGACGGAGCCCGCGAGGAGCTGATCGGCAAGGATCCGCTTGCGATAGCCGCCCTCGGCGTCTCCCTCTCCTTCGTTCCCGAGGACAGGCTCGGAATGGGCCTCGTCGGCAATATGGACCTCTCGGACAATATGATGCTCCGCTCGTTCAGAAGGGGGCGCTCCCTCTTTACCGACCGCAAGGCTCCGCACAAGCTCGCGGAAAACGTGGTCGAGGAGCTTGAGGTCTCAACGCCGAGCGTCTCAACGCCCGTCCGCCGCCTCTCCGGCGGAAACGTGCAGAAGGTGCTCGTCGGCCGCGAGATAGCCTCCGCGCCCACCGTGCTGCTCACGGCCTACGCCGTCCGCGGCCTCGATATAAACTCATCCTATACCATCTACGACCTTATTAACAGGCAGAAGCAGGACGGAGTCGCCGTCATCTACGTCGGAGAGGATCTTGACGTTCTCCTTGAGCTCTGCGACCGCATCCTCGTCCTCTGCGGAGGCAAGGTTAGCGGAATAGTGGACGGACGCGGCGCGAAGAAGCGCGACGTCGGAATGATGATGACGCGGCTGGGAGGTGGAAGGAATGAACGGTAAAACGCATACGCCTCTAATCCAGGTCTCGAAGCGCGAGACTCTGCCCTGGCAGAAGTCGTGGCTCATCAGGGGGATAGCCATCGTCGCGGCGCTCGTCGTCTGCGCCCTGATAACGACTATGCTGACCGGCGAAAATCCGATTCAGGTCTACGGCTCGATGGTCTCCGGCGCCTTCGGCACCGGCAGGCGCATCTGGCAGCTTTTAAGAAATGTCGCCATCCTGCTCACGATCTCCCTCGCCGTGACCCCCGCGTTCAAGATGCGCTTTTGGAACGTCGGAGCGGAGGGCCAGGTCATGGCGGGAGCCCTCGCCTGCACGGTAACGATGCTCTACCTCGGCGACAAGCTCCCGAACGCCCTTCTTATCCTCGTTATGCTCATCGCGAGCGTGGCGGCGGGCGCTCTCTGGGCCTTCATCCCCGCCTTCTTCAAGGCGAAGTGGAATACGAACGAGACGCTATTCACCCTTATGATGAACTACATAGCGACCCAGCTCATCGCCTTCTTCATCGTTTGGAAATACCCGAACGGCACCGGCACCATGGGCATAGTGAACCAGGATACGAGGGCGGGCTGGCTCCCGAGGCTCGGCGGCAACGAGTTTATTCTCATCATCCTCGTCTCCGTAGTTATCACCGCCCTTATGTACGTCTATCTCAACTACACGAAGCACGGCTACGAGCTCAGCGTCGTCGGCGAGTCCGAGCGCACTGCGCGCTACGTCGGAATAAAGGTCGGAAAGGTCGTACTCAGAACACTCATCCTCTCCGGCGCCGTCTGCGGCATAGTCGGCTTCCTTCTCGTCGCGGGAGTGCATCACAGCATTTCCACGAACATAGCGGGAGGCCAGGGCTTCACCGCCGTTATGGTCTCGTGGCTCGCCCACTTCAACCCGATAATGATGGTGTTCTCGAGCTTCCTCCTCTGCTTCCTCGGCCAGGGCGCGGATCAGATATCCACCGACCTCGGCCTTGACCACGCCTTCGGCGATATCCTGACCGGAGTGATACTCTTCTTCATCATCGGCTCTGAGTTCTTCATAAACTACAAGATCAAATTCCGCTCCGGAGAAGAGAGAAAGGGGGAAATCGAAAATGCTTGACCTTTCCTCCATAGCCGTCTTTATCCCGAGAGCCGTCGTTCAGGGCATACCCCTTCTCTACGGGGCTACGGGCGAGATACTGACCGAGAAATCGGGCAACCTCAACCTCGGTATCCCCGGCATAATGTACGTCGGCGCTATCTCCGGCGTAATGGGTGCGCATTTCTACGAGCAGAGCGCGGGCGGTCAGCTCGCCGCCCTTCCCGCGATTCTTATCCCGCTTCTCTGCTCCCTTATCGGCTCGGGTATAATGGGACTTATCTACTGCTTCCTCACCGTAACGCTGAGAGCAAATCAGAACGTGACCGGCCTTGCGCTCACGACCTTCGGCGTCGGCTTCGGAAACTTCTTCGGCGCATCTCTCGTTAAGCTCACCGGCAGCGAGACCGCGTCGATCTCCCTCGGAGCCACGAGCGCCTTCTTCTGCGCGAAGCTTCCCTTTGCCGATAAGCTCGGCTGGTTCGGCAAAATTTTCCTCTCGTACGGATTTTTGGCCTATCTTGCCATTATCATCGCCCTCGTCGCCGCATTTATACTCAAGAAGACCAGGCTCGGCCTCCATCTTCGCGCCGTCGGCGAAAATCCCGCCACGGCGGACGCCGCGGGAATCAACGTCGTCCGCTACAAGTACGGAGCCACGGTCATCGGCAGTATGATAGCCGGCCTCGGCGGACTGTACTACGTTCTCGACTATATAAACGGAGTCTGGTCGAATAACGGCTTCGGCGACAGGGGCTGGCTCGCCATCGCCCTCGTCATCTTCGCCGTCTGGCGGCCGAATATCGGCATACTGGCCTCCATCCTATTCGGCGGACTATACATTTTCTCATCGTATAACAACACCGGAATGGACCTCGCCGCAAACGAGCTCTATAAGATGCTGCCCTACGTGGTAACGATAGTGGTCCTCATCATCGTTTCCGCGAGAAAAAAGAAGGAAAACCAGCCCCCCGAAAGCCTCGGCCTCGCCTACTTCCGCGAGGAAAGATAATAAAACTCGGACGCTTCTTCGTGAAGCGTCCGAAATATTTTATTCTATGGTTTCCTTTATCTCTCTCAGGCTCAGGCCCTGCTCGCGGGCTATTCGAGCTACGTCCTCGTATTCCGGCTTCTCACGCTCGGTGCCGTAACCCTCCGAGCGCTTTACGCGCACGGGGCCGAAGGGGGTGGACGCCGTTACGGTGTAGCGGCGCAGGGTGTGCGTTACCGTCTCAGCCTCGCTCACACCGTTCGTAGAGGTGTGGCGGAATATCGCGCTTAAAAGCCCGTCCCTCTTTTCGGGGGCGCAGGACACTCTTACGAGGGTGCCGGGCCGGCTTTTCTTCATCGTGACGGGTACTGTGAACACCTCAAAGGCTCCCGCCTCGAAAAGGCGCTCGGCGGCGAAGGCAATGTCCTCGGCCGTCATATCGTCAACGTTGAAGCTGAGCTGCAGTACCCTCGCGCTTGCCTCCTCGCTCTCGCCGATAACGGCGCGGACGGCGCTGAATACCGGGAGCGGCCGCGTACCCATCCCGTAGCCCACACCGTCGGGTATCATCCTCGGCATAGGGCCGAAGCGGGTGGCAAAGTGCTTTAAAAGCGCCGCCCCGGTCGGGGTGCAGAGCTCGCCGTCGACGTCAGCGGAGTATATCGGCACGCCCTTTAATATCTCAGCCGTCGCGGGGGCGGGGACGGGCAGCCAGCCGTGGGCGCATTTTACCCTGCCCGAGCCAACGTGGACGGGCGAGACAACTATCTCGTCCGGGCCCAGACGCTCAAGGATCAGGCTGACGCCTAAAATGTCCGCTATCGCGTCCGCCATACCGACCTCATGGAAATGCACCTCGGAGACCGGGACCCCGTGTACCTTGCTCTCCGCTTCGGCGATGAGCGAATAAACGGCGCGGACGTGGTTTTTAATCGGGATCGGCGCGTTTAAAGAGTTTATTATCGCCTCGATATCCGCCATTCCCGCGTGGTGATGATGGCGCTGCCCTTCGGTGGCCTCGTCCTCCTCGTGACCGTCGATTTTAACCGCGACGTGAGTGCCGACGATGCCGTGGCTCTCGGCTCTCTCACGGCTGACGGTCACGCCCGGTATCCCGGCACGGTTTATTAGCCCGATAACGTCGTCGGGATCGGGGAGAAGCTCTAAAAGAGCGCCCGTCAGCATATCCCCGGCGCAGCCCATGGAGCATTCGATATAAAGAGTTTTCATAGCGTTTCCGGCCTCCCGTTTATCGTCATATTCGCGTTTGAATACCGCTTGTCGTAGGTCACCTCGCGCCCGAACCATTCCGGCGGGGAAAAAGCCTCCGCCTCCTCGACCGTGGGAAACTCCACCTCGGCGACGGTGAGGGGAGAGAGCTCCCCCTCGAAAACGTCCAGCTCAACGGTGTAGGGCGGGCAGGGGATGAGATACCTCGTCTTTTGAATTATAATGCCCTCCGCTTTTTTGAGTAGGCGGTCGTATGCCTCGCGGGTGATTTCAAGCTCAAACTCCTCGTGGGCGAGCTTTCCCTTGCCCTTCACCGTAAGCCTCGTCTCCCCGTCCGTATCGCGGACGCGGATCGCGGGGCTGCGGGAGATATAGCCCTGAGTTATCCGCTTTTTCGGGAAAGAGGACAGGGGCGCGGGCAGAGCCTTGATAAGAAACTTTCTCTCTATCTCCATCTTATCTCTTATACTCAAACTCAAGGCCGCAGACGTTCACCGTGTCGCCCTCGGCTATGCCCATCTCCTCAAGCTTGTCGAAGAGGCCGCGGGCGCGCATAACGCGGTCAAAGTGCATCCTGCTCTCGTAGTCTGTAAAGTTCGTATTCTGAACGAGCATATCCACCCAGCCGCCGTCGACCGTCCAGTAGCCCTCGTCGGACTCTATCGTGGGCTCGTCCGAGCCGAGCTCCGGCTCCGCCTCCACGAAATCGGGCTCGTAAACCGTGATCGGCGGGAGCTGCGAGAGCTTTTCGCTTATCGCGTTCACAAGCTCCTGAACGCCGGTGTGCGCGGCGGCGGAGATGCGGAAAAACTCGTAGCCCGCGCCCTTTATATACTCCTCGAAGCGGCCGATATCCTCGTCGGAGGCTATGTCGCACTTGTTCGCGCATACGAGCATCGGGCGGGAGGCAAGCTCGGCTGAATACTTCTCAAGCTCGGCGTTTATCTCCTCGAAATCCGTGACCGGGTCGCGCCCCTCGGAGCCGGAGACGTCTACGA
Source organism: uncultured Eubacteriales bacterium (assembly GCA_900317385.1). Classification (GTDB taxonomy): domain Bacteria; phylum Bacillota; class Clostridia; order Oscillospirales; family Oscillospiraceae; genus RUG626. Next base: position 19,363 of record ONGN01000002.1, on the reverse strand, counting down.
CGTGGACGAGGAGGCGGCAGCGGTCGATATGGCGCAGGAAATCGTGACCCAGTCCCGCGCCCTCGCTCGCGCCCTCGATTATTCCGGGTATATCAGCCATAACGAAGGAGCGGCCCTCTCCGGCGTAGACCACGCCGAGGTTGGGAAACAGGGTCGTAAAGTGGTAGTTCGCTATCTTCGGCCTCGCCTTTGATACGACGCTGAGAAGGGTGGACTTGCCCACGTTCGGGAAGCCCACGAGACCCACGTCCGCCAAAAGCTTGAGCTCGAGGGTTATCTCCCTCTCGACGCCGGGGAGCCCGGCCTTGGCAAAGCGGGGAGCCTGGCGGGTAGGCGTGGCAAAATGCGAGTTGCCCCAGCCGCCGTTTCCGCCCTTTGCCGCGACGAAGGACTCCGTCTCCGCCATATCCGCCATTATCTGCCCCGTCTTCGCGTCGCGAACGACGGTGCCGACGGGGACCTTTATGATAAGATCCTCCCCGTCCTTTCCGGTGCAGCGCTTGCCGCCGCCGTCCATCCCGTTTTGAGCGGTGTATTTGCGCTTATAGCGGAAGTCCATCAGCGTGGACATATTCGGATCCGGCACGAGGACCACGCTTCCGCCCCTTCCGCCATCGCCGCCGTCGGGCCCGCCCGCGGCTACGTATTTCTCGCGGTGGAAGGCAACGGCTCCGTTGCCGCCCTTTCCCGCCTTTATCTCAATAGTTGCCTTGTCAACAAACATCGGTATATCATCCCTATCATATTAATAAAGTTATAGTATCATATTGTTCGGCCGATTTCAATTTCTTTCGGGAAATCCTCCGATACCGCTTATTACGAGTTTCGTTATAACCGAGGAGATCTCCTCGATGGGCGTGGACCTGTCCGAATTGAACCAGCGCTGATAGACCGAAATGAGGCCGGAAAAGGTAAATTCCATTATCACCTCGAGTCTGTCCCCCTCAAGCCCGAAAAGCTCGGTGAAATAGGGCCTCGCCTTGTCCTTCATAATGTCGACTATCTTCGTAAGCATACTCACGTTCCCGCGCATCGAAAACATCTGCCCGTAAAAGTCGATATCCGTGTTTATGACGCTCGTCAGCCGCTCGAAAACGAAATAGGCAGCGTTGTCCACCGAGGAGAGCTCCAGCGTGCTGAGAGCCCCGCCGAAGGAGCGGGCGATCTCGTCCTCGATCTCGTAAACCACCTCGTGCACCCCGGCGTAATAGTTATAAAAGGTCTTGCGGTTGATATCCGCGTACTCCGCGATATCGCTCACAGTGATATCCCCGAGCTCCTTTTCGGATAAAAGGCGGGCAAAGGCGTTCCTTATCGCCTTCTTCGTCTTGATAACCCGCCTGTCCTCGCTCTTCTCCATCGAAAACGCCTCCCCCACATTCTACAAGTTTCGCCATATCTGTGGTATTTTGAACAATATACTATAAAAACGAACAGATAATGACAGGGCGAACGGAATTTGACTATAGCAATCAGCCTGAAAATATAATAATATACAAATGTGTAAAAAGTCAATAAGAGGGATAAAAATGAAGCTTTTGATCCTCTCCTGCGACACGGGCGACGGAAGCCCGGGAGCCGCGCTTGCTCTCTGCGAGGCGGCGGAGGAGCGGGGAATCGACTGCGTAATGGCCGACCCCGACAAATTCGGCAGGGGCTGGACGAAGAGCGCGGTGATCTATTCCGGAAAAAAACTGAAAAAGAGCATACCGCGGCTGTACAGAGCCGTATATTCCGCGAGCGGGCTTCTTGACAAGGCGGGGATAACCTCGCCCTTATATTATGCCAACGCGACTTACGCGGAGGAGCTTGCGGACTATATAAAGGCCGAGGGCTTCGACGCAGTTATTTCGACTCATCTCCACGGGATGGAGGCGATGACGGCGGTCAGGAGGCGGACGGGGCTTTCCGTCCCCGCCTACGGGGTGCTCACCGAGTACGCATACGTTCCGCTTCTCAGCGAGACAGACCTCAACTTCTACTTTATGCCGCACAAGGGGCTTGCGCCCAAGCTGATGGACAAGGGAGTGGGGCCGGACAGGTCCCGGGTGACGGGCATCCCGGTCGACAGGCGGTTTTCAAGGGGGCCGACCCGGGCTGAAGCGAGAAACTTCCTCGTCATACCGAAGAAGAAGCGGGTCTACGTTATAAACTCGATGGGGCTCAAGCCCTCCTACGTCTCAAATCTCTGCGAATATCTCGCCGGGCTTGAGAAGAAGGACGCGCTTATTTACGTTTTAGCGGACAGGGAGAGCGAGCTATACGAGAAGCTCAGCCGTAAGCTTAAAAAGAAGCTGCCGGACGAGCCCATGATACAGACGGCGGCATATTCCGAGCGTGAGAATTTCTACATAGCGGCGGCCGACGTGGCGATAAACGCGGCGGACGGGGTGCTCTGCGCGAGGAACGCGGCACTCGGAACTCCGATGGTGCTGCCCCACACCGTGAGCGGCACGGAGAGCGGCAACGCGGAATTTTTGGCAAAGCGCGAGCTCTGCCTCAAGGCCAAGAGCGCGTGGGACTGCGCGCTGAAGGCAAGGCGGCTTTTGGACGACAGGGCGGAGGCCCAGAGAATGGTGAGCATTGAGAAAATGAACGCCTTCTCGGACGCCGCTGACACTATAATCGACCATATAACGGAAGGGAAAGAAAAGTGATGAAAACGGAGATACTGGACGGCGCTCCCTATCAGAAGCTCATCATCGGGGGCGCTGCAAACCTTCAGAGGAACAGAAAAACGGTAAACGACTTAAACGTATTCCCCATACCCGACGGGGATACCGGCGACAATATGTTTATGACGATGGACGCGGGCGCCGCCATGCTTCGCGGCGAGAGCGGCATTTCCCTCGGCGAGGCCGCCGAGCTTGCCGCCCGGGGTATGCTCCTCGGCGCGAGGGGCAATTCCGGCGTTATCACCTCCCGCATCTTTGCCGGCATCTCGAAGGGGCTCGAGGGCACTGAGCGCGCGACGACGGCAGTTTTGACCCGAGCCCTTGAGCGCGGCGTGCGCGAGGCTTACGAGGCTGTTTCCGTACCCGTAGAGGGCACGATACTCACCGTTTACCGCGACGCCGTCCGCTTCGCCGGCTCCAGGATAAACGGGGACAGCGACTTTAACAGATACTTCGACGATTTTATCGAGGAGATGGAGCGCTCCCTCGAGAGGACGCCCGAGCTTCTTGCCGTCCTTAGGGAGGCGGGCGTCGTCGATTCCGGCGGAGCCGGACTTCTCTATATAGCCGAGGGCATGAAGGCCGCCCTCTCCGGAAAGGAGAGCGGCGAGAACATAGTCGACACTCCGACGCAGAAGCGTGTGGACGTCAATATGTTCACCGAGGACAGCATACTTGAATTCGGCTACTGCACCGAGTTCCTTTTAAGGCTCCAGACCTCGAAGATAGACGTAAACGCCTTCGACCTTGACGCTTTCATCGAATGGCTGAACGCAAACGGCGACTCCGTCGTAGCCTTCCGCGACGGGACGATAGTCAAGGCCCACGTGCATACTAAGAGGCCGGGCGATATCTTCAACTACTGCCAGAACTTCGGCGAGTTTCTGACCACCAAGGTGGAGAATATGACCCTCCAGCACAACGAGCACACCGCTCCCGACCGCTTTGCCAAGGCGAAAAAGCCGAAGAAGCCCTATGGGATAGTCTCCGTCGCCGCAGGGCGCGGGATAAAGACCACCCTTCTTGAGATGGGCTGCGACGCCGTGGTGGACGGGGGCCAGAGCATGAACCCCTCGACCGAGGACTTTATAAAAGCCTTCGACACGGTGAACGCCGATACGATCTTAGTCTTCCCGAACAACAAGAATATCATCCTCGCCGCAAATCAGGCCGCTGAGCTTTATAAAAAGGCGGAGGTCCGCGTCGTTCCCACGAGGACGGTGGGCGAGGGCTACTGCGCCATAGCCCAGCTCGACACGAGCTCCGGCGATACCGAGGCCATAATCACCGAGCTGCGCGAGATAATCTCCGGCGTTGTCACGGGCGTCGTCTCCCGCGCCGTCCGCGATACGGAAAAGGACGGGGTAAGCGTCAAGAAGGACGATTATATCGGCTTCTCCGGCGGGAAGATCTCGGTCGACGATCCGGACAGGGTCGCCGCCGCGCTCACACTTGCCGATAACCTCGGCGCCGGGGACTATGACCTTCTCATCCTCGTTCGCGGCGAAGCCGTACCGAGGGAGGAGACGGCGGCTCTCGCGAAGGAGCTCGGCGCGAAATATCCCATGTCAGAGGTCATAACCATCGACGGCGAACAGCCCGTCTATGATTACATAATGATACTTGAATAAGGAGGCAAAAAGACCTATGCTCGTACTTTTCAGCGATACCGATACCGATATGACGCCGGAGATAGCCAAGGAATACGGCTACAGGCTCATAAGCATGCCCTACAGCGTAGACGGCAGGAATATTTACCCCTACGTCGACTTTGAGAAGTTTGACTGCCACGAGTTTTACGAGATGCTTCGTGCCGGAACTATTCCGAACACCAGCGCACTGAACGAGGAGGAGTATATAAACTACTTCAAGCCCGTTTTCGAGGCGGGCGACGATATACTCTACGTCCACTTCTCCCGCCAGATGAGCGGTACCTTCGCCGCCATGGACAGGGCGGTCGCAAGGCTGAAGGCGGAATACCCAGAGAGGAGCTTTTACGCGATAGATACGAGGGGCATCAGTATCCTGAGCCTCAACGTAGCCCTTGAGATCGGCGATATGTACAAGGCCGGAAAGAGCGTTGAGGAGATGCTGAAGTGGGCCGAGACCGAGGTGGACAAGTTCGCCGTTTATTACTTTGCAGACGATCTCCGCTTCTTCGCCCGCTCCGGCAGAGTTTCGGGTCTCGCCGGAACTATGGGAACACTTCTCGGCATCAGGCCGATCATCTATATGGGCGCGAACGGCAAGATGGAGAGCATAGGCAAGGAGAAGGGCAGAGCCAAGGCCGTCGCCCGCCTCGTTAAATACGCCGAGGAGCTCGGCGACGACGTCAAGGGCCACCGCGTTCTCATCACCTGCGCAGACGCTCCCGAGCTCACCGAAGCTCTCGTCAATGGCATGAGGGAAAAATTCGGCGACGATCTCGATATAACCACGCTGGACGTAAACCCGACCATAGGAAGCCACTGCGGCCCGAACAGCATAGGCGTCTGCTTCCATGCGATACACAGGTGAGAGCTATGGTAGATATAGTTGAGGTAAAGACGAAAAAACAGCAGAGGGAGTTTTTGGATTTCCCCCTCGATATGTATAAGGATAACCCCTATTTCGTCCCCCCGCTCTACGGCGACGAGAAGAAGATATTCTCAAAGAACTACGTTTACAACGACACCTGCGAGCACGTCTATTTTAACGCCTACCGCGACGGGAAGATGGTGGGCAGGATATCCGGCATACTGCAGAAGAGCTCGAACGAGATAAGAAACGAAAAGCGCGTGCGCTTTACCCGATTCGACTCGATAGACGACCAGGAGGTCGCGAGCGCCCTTTTCAAGGCGGTCGAGGACTGGGCAAGGAGTAAGGGTATGGACACGGTCTGCGGCCCTCTCGGCTTCTCCGACCTCGAGCGCGAGGGACTTCTTATCGAGGGCTTCGACCAGCTCTCCACCTTCGAGGAGCAGTATAACGCGGAGTATTACGGAAGGCTCATCGAAAACTGCGGTTACGCCAAGGAGGTCGATTGGCTCGAGAGCAAGATCTACCGCCCCGTTGAGCCGGACGAGAGCTTCGCCAAGATGTCGGACTTCATTATGAAGCGCTACAACCTCCGCTTCGGCGAGGCCAAGAACGTAAACGACTTTATAAACAGGTACGGCGACGACTTCTTCAAGCTTCTCGACGAGGGCTACAGCCATCTTTACGGCACGGTTCCCTTCACCAAGGGCATGAAGGATATGATGATAGCGAACTTCAAGCTTGTCATAGACCTCAAATACGTCGGAGTCATTCTCGACGAGCAGGGCAAGCTCGTAGCCCTCGGGCTCTGCTTCCCCTCAATGTCGAAGGCCATCCAGAAATCCCGCGGCCATCTCACCCCCGCCGCCCTCGTAAGGCTTTTAAAGGCGATAAAGAGGCCGACGATACTCGACCTCGGCCTTATCTGCGTTTCCCACGAGTATATGAACCGCGGCGTCGGCAGCGTTATAACGGCGGAGCTCTACCGCATGCTGCAGGACGACAGGATAGAATACGCCGAGACGAACCTCAACCTTGAGGATAACCACGCCATCCAGAACCAGTGGAAGCGCTTCAAGGCCGTAAATCACAAGCGCCGCCGCTCCTACGTTAAGAAGCTGGAGGACTGAGCATGAAGCTTATAATCGACTGCCTCGGCGGGGATAACAGCCCCCGGGCAAACGTGGAAGCCGCCGTTCTGGCGATGCAGAAGTATCCCGATCTCAACCTTATACTTACGGGCGGCGAGAAGGACCTTCTCTCCGAGCTGAACAGGCTCGGCTTTACCGATACCTCAAGGGTGGAGATAGTCCACGCGCCTGACGCGATAACGGGCGACGATAAGCCGACCGACGCGATAAGGCTCAAGAAGGAAAGCTCCATGATGAAGGCCATCTCGATACTGAGGACGGACGAGTCCGTCGCCGGTCTCGTCTCCACGGGCGCGACGGGCGCCCTCGTTGCCGCAGCAACGCTCAGGATTGGCAGGATCCGCGGCATCCGCCGCCCCGCCTTCTGCCCCATACTCCCAACGATGAAGGGCGGCATAGTCGGCCTCTGCGACAGCGGAGCGAACGTCGATATAATCCCCGACCAGCTCAGGGAGTTCGCGATAATGGGCAGCCGCTATCTTGAGACGGTGTTCGATATCAAAAATCCCCGCGTGGCGATGCTGAACGTCGGCACGGAGCGGGAGAAGGGCGATGACCTGAGAAAGACCGCTTATCCGCTTTTGGAAAACGAGCCGAGCATCAACTTCGTCGGCAATATGGAGAGCCGCGACCTTTTGACCGGCAAATACGACCTCGTCGTCTGCGACGGCTTTTCCGGAAACGTGCTCACGAAGACGACGGAGGGCACAGCCCTTGAGATGCTTAAGATGATAAAGAGGGATATCCAGAAGAGCTGGAAATACAAGCTCGGCGCCCTCCTTATGAAGAAAATGCTCATGGCGGAAAAGAATTTTATGGACTATCAGAACTACGGCGGAAGCGTACTTTTAGGCTCGGAGAAGGTCATCGTAAAGGGCCACGGCTCGTCCGACGCCTCCTCGGTTCTCAAATGCATCGAACAGGCCTACAGGATGGAACTGTCCGGGCTCAATGATAAAATAATGGAAAGCATCAAGGAGGAAGCAAATGTTTAACGAAGTAAAAGAGCTTTTAACGAAGCAGCTCAGACTGAAGGACGTGGAGATCACTCCCGCGTCAAGGATCAAGGACGATCTCGGCGCCGACTCGCTGGATATCCTCCAGCTTCTTATGACGATCGAGGAGGAGCGCGGCATCACCATTCCCGATGAGGAGCTCGCGCATTTCACCACGGTTGGCGATATAGTAAGCTATCTCGAGACGAGATAAGGGGTTTTTTGTGATAATGCGCCTTGTTTCGGGGCGCGGCCTATGATAAAATAACTTCATCGGAGCCGTCCGGCATTAATCCGGGCGGCTCCTATATTAAAAAGCGGGGCGGCATGCCTTTCCGCTGAAGCATACTATGCCGATTTTTTCCCTCGGTGCGAAGACTTTATTATTAATTGAGAGTGATAACCTATGATAAAAATCGCCCCCAGCATTCTTTCGGCCGACTTTATAAACCTCGGGCGGGACATTGACTCCATCTCAAACGCCGATATCATCCACTTCGACGTTATGGACGGGCTTTTCGTCCCCAATCTCTCCTTCGGACTTCCCGTACTAAAGGCGGTGAGGGCATACACCGATATGGAGATCGACGCGCATCTTATGATCGAGCGCCCGATAAGATACGTTGAGGGCTTCTGCCGCGCCGGGGCCGACATAGTCACCATCCACGTTGAGGCCGACAACATAAGCGAGATATCGCGGGCGATAGATATCATCCGCGCCCGGGGCAAAAAGGCCGGGCTCGCGATCAAGCCGGGCACGGGAGTCGGCGCGATAGCCCCCTTCCTCTCCCGCCTTAACCAGGTGCTCTGCATGACGGTAGAGCCGGGCTTCGGCGGCCAGAGCCTCAGAATGGACGTCCTTCCCAAGGTGAGGGAGGTCAGAAAGATGATAACGGACTACGGGTACGACTGCGACGTGGCCGTTGACGGCGGCGTAAACCGCATAACCGGAAAGCTTTGCGCCGAGGCCGGGGCGAACGTCCTCGTAAACGGAACGGGAATATTCGAGGCTCACGACAGAGGAACGTATATCGAAGAGCTGAGAGGCGAGCTTTCGCCGTATTTTGACATTTAAGGGGAAAGGAAAATGAGCTTTTTTCCCGCATCGCTTGAAAAATTAGTGGAAAAATTCGCCTCGCTTCCCGGCGTGGGCAGGAAGAGCGCCCAGCGCCTTGCCTTCCACGTGCTGAGCCTTTCGGACGCCGAGGCGCAGGATTTCGCCTCTGCCATCACCGAGGCAAAGAGTAAGGTCCACGCCTGCCGCATCTGCCAGAATCTGACCGATACCGAGGTCTGCGGCATCTGCTCAAGCCCGAACCGCGATCCCTCCACCGTATGCGTAGTCGCCGACCCGAAGGACGTCGCCGCGATCGAGAGAGCCCGCGAGTACAAGGGCACCTACCACGTTCTCCACGGGGTCATATCCCCCTTAAATCGCATCGGGCCGGACGATATCAGGATCAAGGAGCTCGTTGACAGAGTTTCCGAGGGCGGAGTTGAGGAGATAATAATGGCGACGAACCCCGATACCGAGGGCGAGACTACGGCGAAGTACATCTCAAGACTTTTAAGACCCTTCGGCGTTAAGGTCACGCGCCTGGCTTACGGCATCCCGATGGGCGCAAGCCTTGAATTTGCCGACGACGCCACACTGATGCGCGCCCTCGAGGGCAGAAGAGAGATATAATAAGACGGAGACTGCTTTTTGACGGCAGTCTCCGTTTTTTTTAGCTCAAAGCCTTCCCATCCAAGGGGAAGCCGTTTCCGCTGGAAGCGGCTCGCATTTTTTCAAAGCCTTTGCCGGAATAAGGAATATCGCCACGACGGCGAGGGCGGCGGGGATCAGATGCAACAGCGCGGCGGCGCCGTACTCCGGTATGCCGGTCAGAACGGATACGAGACCCATACCGATAACGGAGACTACGGTGAGAATCTTAACGAGGATGAAGCCCCAGCCGCGGAAGGCTGCCCAGTTTGCCTCCGGCTCCCTGTTCGGCTCAAGGCGGAAGAAGTCGAGCTTTTTCGCGGCAAAGCACGCGGCAACTCCTGCGGCGGCGAGGACGAGAACGAGGATGAGCCATATCGTATCGAACACGTCGCCGAAGATCATGCAGCCGATCGCGTCGAGCGAGGCCGTGGTGTTTATCATAAAGTGGAGCGCCATCGTGTACAGGATATTGCCCGTGCGGATATAGACGAGGGCGAGGAGCAGGCCGAGAAGGAAGGCAAGGAAGAACTGCCCCGCGTTCATATGCGCCATTCCGAAGAGAAGGGCTGTGAAGATAACGGCGGCCTTTTCTCCGAAGGGGAGGAGCCTGTCGATAAGGAACTTGCGGAATATAAGCTCCTCGAATACCGGGGCGCCGATCATGGCGACGAGGAGCATCGGGATCCCGTTCATAAACGACGTGTTCGCGCTTGAGGGCAGAATGAGCTCGGTCCAGTTGCCGATGATAACGCCGACTCCCCAGAGCCCGAAGGCGACGAGGGCGATGAAGACGAACTGACCGGCGGCGAGCGGCTTGCGCTCGGGCGCCCTTGCCTCAACTCTCCTTCTGATAGTCTTTGATATCAAAAAGCCGAGACCCATACCTCCCGCGTATGCCACGGCGTAGATTATGCCGACGACGGTGGAAAAAGCGGGATCGGAGAGGAATTCAAGGATACGCTCCAGGCTGTCGAAAAAGTTGCCGGACAGAGCGGCGCCCATGAAGGCGGGCAGTATAAGAGCAAAAATGGCGACAGTCAGCACAAGGGACAGCACGGTGGACTGAACGAGGAAGGTCACAGCCGTCCACAGAGTGCCGAGGTTATAGGCGCGGCGCATCGCCTTAGCCTCCGGGCTCTTCTCGGGCTTTGCCGGGGGAGCGGGGACGGCGGGCGCATAGACCGGATACGCGGGCTGGACCTGCCCCTTCGTGGGGTAGGGTACGCCGTTATATCCCGGGCGGGGCGGCGCTTCAGGCGCAGTTTTCGCGACCGGCAGGCCGCAGTTCGGACAGAAGTTATTTTCGGGCGCAAGGCCGAAGCCGCAGTTCGGGCAGAACATAGTATCACTCCATTATAGCTTAATATAAAATCAGGGCGAGTGAATGTGACCCGCCCTGAAAAACGCGAAAGCTTATACCATGAGCATACGCATGGCGCCGAAGATTCCGGCGTCGTTTCCGAGCTTCGCAAGGCGGATCTCGACCCCGCGGACAGCGTGGAAGGCGTACTCCTTATAATATTTCTCGATCCAGACGCGAAGCGGCTCGCCGGTCTTGGAGACGCCGCCGCCGATGATGAAGGCCTCGGGGTCGATGGTGTTAGCGATAGTGGCAAGGCCGATGCCGAGAAGGCGGCAGAAGCGGTCCGCTATCTCAACGGCAACGGGATCGCCGGCAATCGCGTAATCCCAGCAGATCTTGGAATCCAGCTTCTCATAATCTCTGAGAGGCGAGGGGGTGTCGACCTCCGCAAGGTAGTCCTGAGCGACGCGGACGTTTCCGTTTGCCGAGGTGTAGAGCTCGAGGCAGCCACGGTTGCCGCAGTTGCAGCGGCGGGTGTCGTCGGGCTTTATGGGCAGATGGCCGATCTCTCCGGCGGCTCCGTGAGCGCCCTGGAGTATCTTGCCGTCGATGATGATGCCGCCGCCGACTCCGGTTCCGAGAGTGACCATGATGACGTTTTTGCAGCCTGCGCCGCCGCCCATCCAGGCTTCGCCGAGAGCCGCCACGTTGGCGTCGTTCCCGCAGCGGACCTTGAGCCCGGTAAGACCCTCAAGGGTCGCAACGGCGGGATAGTCCTTCCAGCCGAGGTTTACGCAGGTGATGAGCCCGGAGGCGTCCACGGGGCCGGGAACGCCCATTCCGATGCCGAGGATATCCTCAAGCTTGAGCTCGCGGGCGGCGATATTCGCCTTTATCGAGGCGGCGATATCCGGGAGCACGTGAGCCCCCGCCTCAGCCGTATTCGTGTCGATGCTCCATTTTTCGATGAGCTTTCCCTCGTCGGTGAAAAGCCCCATCTTAACGGCGGTGCCGCCTATGTCCACTCCGTAACCGTATTTTGCCATATTTATGCCCGTCCTTTCTGATTCGTATATATTATTGAGCCGATATCCCTGAGCGGGAGACCGGATGCTTCCCATATTTTAACCCCGCGCCCGGAAATAAAGGCGCGGATTTTTTCTCCGTCGGGGTGAGTCTCAAGGCTTCCGTTGAAAATAAGCTCGTCCCTTACCCTGCCCGAGGCGCCGCCGATAAAGCCCTCCGGATACCCGGGGAGCAGAATGTTTCCCTTTGATACGAGAAGGGCGGAAAGCACGCCCGTTTCCTCCGCAGCGCGAAATATACCCACGTCCGAGGTTATAAGGCTATTCCCGTCCACTATTACCGTGGAGCACTTCGCGTACCCCTGGCGGACGTTTATTAGCTTAAGCCCTTCCGCCGCCTCAAGGATCCTCGGGGCGGTGATGTCAAGGCGGTGGATAAGGTAGCCGTCAAAAACTGCGGCGCAGTATGCCGCGTTACCCGGATAGTCCGGGCGGTACTCGCCCTCGCCGGCGAAAACGGCGCTTCCGCGCACGCAGGTAAGGCGGAGATCCGGGTGGTCGCCCGTAAACTCGCCGAGGCGGGGGTCATGTTTAATTATATTCGGCTCAAGGCCCGTTTCGCGTATGTGCCGGATAGTTTCCGGGTACGCGTTTTCGGAGATATACACAGCTTCCATTTTATAAATTGTACCTTTTTTTGTATAAAATGTCAACCGTTATATGTGACCTTTTGAATTGTAAACCTGCTGCAAAAACGCGGTTGACAATGCCCTGCGGCGGGATTATAATACGGCGCGGGGTGATATTGTGGACACCAGAGAAAGCGTGCTCCGCGCCCTTATCGAGGGCGGCGGGGGGTATATATCGGGCGAGACGCTTGCGGAGAGGCTGAACCTTAGCCGCGCCGCCGTCTGGAAGGCTATTCGCACGCTGAAGGCCGAGGGGCGCGAAATTGAGGCCGTTACGAACAGGGGCTACAGGCTCGTCGGCGGAGGGGACGTTTTTTCCGCCGCCGCCGTGAGGGAGCTTGCCTGTTCGGACGGGCTCAGTATAAGCTTTGAGCGGGAGGTCACCGGAACGAACGCCGTGCTCAAGGAGAGAGCGGCGGCGGGAGCGCCCGAAGGAACCGTCCTCATCGCCTCGCATCAGACGGCGGGTAGAGGGCGCTACGGCAGGGCCTTTTATTCGCCCGAGGGAACGGGAGTTTACCTGAGCATAATATTAAGGCCGCGTTTCGAGGCGCGGAAGGCGCAGCTTATAACCTGCCTTGCCGCCGTCGCCGGAGCGAAGGCCGTTGAAAAGGTCTCGGGCAGAAAAACGGAGATAAAATGGGTGAACGATATCCTGCTTGAGGGGAAAAAGATCTGCGGCATACTGACCGAGGCGTCCCTCGACCTTGAGAGCGGGGGGCTCGACTGGGCGGTGATGGGCATAGGCTTCAACGTCGCCGACCCCGAGGGCGGCTGGGGCGAGCTTCGCGGCATAGCCGGGTCGATTTTCGGGGCTGCAGCTCCGGCGGGCAAACGCGCCGAGCTTGCCGCAGAGTTTATAAACGAGTTCTGGGAGCTCTATCAGAGCTTCGATGAAAAAGCGTTTTTAGAGGAGTACAGAGCCCGGCAGGCCGCCGTCGGAAAACGGGTGGAGGTCATAGCCCAGGGCCGCGAGCCGAGAACGGCTGTCGCTAAAGGCGTGGACGAGGATTTCCGCCTCGTCGTAGAATACCCGGACGGGAGCCGGGAGGCTCTTTTCAGCGGAGAGGTAAGAATACTAATAAAGGAGAGTTTAGGATGAAGCTTCGTGACATAGCTGCCGCCGCCTTATTTGCGGCGCTCATCTGCGTAATGGCGCCCTTCGGTTTTAACGTGGGGCCGATACCGATAACTCTTGCGACCTTTGCCGTCTATCTCGCGGCGGCAGTGCTCGGCTGGAAATGGGGAACGGCGGCAGTGCTCGTCTACCTGCTTTTAGGCGCTGTCGGGCTTCCCGTGTTCTCAAACTTCGGCGCGGGCTTTGCCAAAATAGCCGGGCCGACCGGGGGCTACCTCGTTGGCTATCTGCCCTGCGCCCTTATCGCGGGCCTCTTTGCCGACAGATTCGAGAAGCTTTGGGGCTGCGCCGCCGGAATGCTCCACGGCACCCTCGCCCTCTATGCGCTCGGAACGGCGTGGTTCTGCATAGTCTCCGGAACGCCGTTTTTAAAGGCGCTCGGCGTCTGCGTTATCCCCTTCCTACCGGGCGACGCGATAAAGATCGCCCTCGCCTCACTCGTGGCGGTAAAGCTGAGACCAGCACTAAAGAGCCTGAGGGCGAAGCAAACGGCATAAAAAAAGGCTTCCCCTCAAGGGGAAGGCTTTTCTATTGCAATACTATTTGCTTTCATACCATTCCATAAACTCGTTTCCGAGCTTCGTGGCCTGAGCCTCGAACCATATGGATTCGTATGGCGTTTTGGGCGACTTTTTGAGCACGTTTTCACGAAACCTTCTTATGCGGTATCTCGTTGACGAGGGCAGGCCGACCAAAAGCGGCATCAGCGGCCCAAAATAGCAGTTTTGTATGCTGTGCCCGAACTCGTGGTTTTTAAGATGGGGAGAGTCCGAGGTCCTGTCCTTCAGAAAAACAGGGCCGAGAGAGGCTCCGCCCCAGTGCTTGCCGACCTCGAAATACCAGGCGTAACCCCAGCGGCGGGGCTTATGCCCCGTTATCAGCATGGCGAGGGCGGCGAAAAAGCCGGCAAAGGTCGTTATCGACCCCCAGGTCAGCGAAAGAAAAAAGTATAATGCCTTCGGCAGCTTTGGATTCATTCGGTATCACTTCCCGCGCTTTATTATACATTAAGGTTGACTAATTTACAATATCGTTGTAGAATTAACAAAGTGTTAAACGCGACAAACCGCGAAAGCGGCTTCCGCATAGATAAGAAAAGAGGAAAAACAAAATGAAAAGAATCGTTGCACTATTACTTGCGCTTGCAATGCTCTTCGCCCTCGCGGCCTGCGCTGCCGAGGTGAAGGATGAGCCCAAGACCGATGACCCAGCGCCTCAGACCGAGCCTGAGCCGACTCCCGAGCCGGACCCTGAGCCTACGCCGGAGCCTACACCTGAGCCCGACCCCGAGCCCACTCCCGAGCCCGTGAACGTCAGAGTCGCCTCCCTCAAGGGCCCGACCACCATGGGACTTGTCGCCCTTATGGACAAGGCTGAGCGCGGCGAGACCTTCGATAGCTATACCTTTGATATGCAGACCGACGCCTCCGTAGTCGCCGCCGCCGTTATCTCCGGCGACGCCGACATAGCCCTCATCCCCGCAAACCTCGCCGCCGTGCTGTATAAGCGCACCGAGGGCGGCATAGCCGTTATTGATATCAACACCCTCGGAGTGCTCTACTGCGTCACAGGCGACGAGAGCATAACGAGCGTCAAGGATCTGGCGGGCAAGACCGTCGTCCTCACCGGACAGGGCACTACCCCCGAATACTCCCTCCGCTATCTCCTTGAGAAAAACGGAGTGACCGACTGCGAGCTCGAGTTTAAGTCCGAGGCCACCGAGGTCGCGGCAGTGCTTGCAGCCGATCCCACAAAGATCGCAGTTCTGCCTCAGCCCTTCGCCACCGTAGCTCAGGCACAGAATGCCGAGCTCCACGAGGCGTTCAGCCTCTCCGACGAGTGGGACGCCGTTTCCGACGGATCCCGCATGGTGACGGG
This sequence comes from uncultured Eubacteriales bacterium, assembly GCA_900317385.1. GTDB lineage: Bacteria > Bacillota > Clostridia > Oscillospirales > Oscillospiraceae > RUG626. Next base: position 4,284 of record ONGN01000002.1, on the reverse strand, counting down.
CGTCACCATAGTCCGCAAGGCCTTCCTTGAGGAGAATCCCGAGGCCGTAGCCCGCTTCCTTAGTGAGCACGCCGCCTCCGCCGCCGCCGATAACGCGGAGAAGGCCGCTCTCATCGTAAAGTACGGCATAATCGAGAAGGAGCCCGTAGCTAACAAGGCTCTGCCGAAGTGCAGCATCGTCTGCATCTCCGGCGAGGAGATGAAGGCGGCGCTCTCCGGATACCTCGGAGTGCTGTACGCCGCCGATCCCACCGCCGTGGGCGGCGCCGTTCCCGCGGACGACTTCTACTATGCCGGCTAAGGCGGGGAAAAAGCTTCTGTCCGCCCTTTTCTGGCTCATAGTTTGGCAGGGGCTTTCGCTTTTAGTCAATAATAAGATCGTTATAGTGGGGCCGTATGAGACCGCCCTCGCCCTCTTTCGCCTTATCCCTACGGGCGAGTTTTGGGCTGAGGTCGGCGCATCGACCCTCAGGATAACCGTTGGCTTTTTATCGGGCGCTGCGGCGGGCATAACCCTTGCCGCCCTCGCTTACAGGTCGAAGACGGCGCGTGAGCTTTTTGCGCCCCTCGTCGGGGCTATGAAGGCCGTGCCCGTGGCGAGCTTCGTCGTCCTTGCCCTTATATGGTTCGGAAGCTCGCTCATCGGCTTTTTCGTCTCCCTCGTCGTCACCCTTCCGATACTCTACGTGAACACCCTCGAGGGGCTACTGGCGACGGACAGGAAGCTAATTGAGCTTGCGGAGGTCTATTCGATGCGCTTTTCCGCCCGGGTGAGGGGAATATTCTTCCCTCAGCTCTTCCCATATCTCAGGGGAGCCCTCGGTCTCGGAGTCGGCACGGCGTGGAAGGCCGGAATTGCCGCCGAGGTAATAGGCCAGCCGCTCGGCACGCTCGGAAACGAGCTCTACCGGGCGAAGATATATCTTGAAACGGATAAGGTCTTGGCCGTGACAGTCGCCGCCGTTACCCTGAGCTGGGCGATCGGCAAGTTAGCCGTACGGGCGTTTTCCCGCCTCGAAAGGGGGCGCGAGAGATGATAAGCGCGAGAGATCTGAAAAAGAGCTTCGGCGATACCGAGGTCATCTCCGGCCTCAGCTTCGATATTCTTCCCGACGAGCCCGCAACAGTGACGGGCGCCTCCGGCGGTGGGAAGACCACGCTTCTGAGAATGATCCTCGGCCTCGAAAAGACCGACGGCGGGGAGATAGCAATTCCCGAGGGTACGCGCTTCGGCGTTCTCTTCCAGGAGGACAGGCTTTTCGAGGGCTTCGACGCCGTTACGAACGTGAGCCTTGCGACCGGGATAAGGGATACGGAGCTTATTAAAGCTGAGCTTCTGAGGCTCCTCCCCGAGGAGGCGCTTTCAAAGCCCGTAAAAAAGCTCTCCGGCGGTCAGAGACGCAGGATAGGCATAGTCCGCGCCGCCCTGCACAGGGCGGACGGGATGATATTAGACGAGCCGTTTTCCGGGCTCGATGCCGAAAACGCCGCCCTTGCGGCGGAGTATATAAGGGAGAAGGCGAGGGGCAGACTGCTCCTTATGGCTCTCCACGAAAAGGACGTTCCCGCCTGGTGCGAAAAGATAATAAGAGTATAAAAAATGACGCCGATGCTTCGGCGTCATTTTTTTGGTAAAAATCAATAGTTGATAATCCAGTTTGCAATTTCACCGCGATTGGCAAAGATGAAAACGATTACGATGATGTAGATCACCCAGAATACCTGCATAACGATGGAGATCGGGAAGGCGATGCGGGTGAAGATGGTGCCGACGCGGGTGAAGATGGTGCCGACCTTCGCCTTGCCTACGGGAGCTCCGTAGTAAGCGGCGTGAGCCTTTGCCTTGTTCCTTGCGATGATGGCGAGGATGAGACCTGCTACGGGGCAGGAGCAAAGGGCGAGAGCCACGATACCCCAGGCGAGGACGCTGCCGGCGTCGGGGACGTTGTTGTTCTGCATTTTTATATCCTCCTTTCACACTTAATAATATAGGTGAAACGCCCGAAGGCGGTCACACACGTTCTGTTTCCGCAAGCTCGGAGAGAAATGCGCTTATCGCCTCGTCATACTCCGCGGTGTTCGTAAGGCGCAGGCGGGAGTGCCCGCCGTGGTCAAACCAATGAAGCTTTTTCGGCGCGGCGCATTTATTATAGAGCTCGACCGCCTTTTCGGGAACGGAGTAGGGGTCCTCGCGGCTGTGCAGGAACAAAATGGGCTTTTTGAGCCTGTCGATCCGCCAGAGCGGCCCGTCGTGCACGACGTCCGCGCCGGAGAATAGCTTAATGTAGAGCATAAGCACGGGGAAAAGCCCCATCGGGCGGCCCTGCTCCACCATATGGTTCCAGCAGCTCAGGGAGAAGTTCGCGTACATACCCTCCGCCGTCATACCGGTGAAGTAATCGGGACAGTCGGGGCTTGTGAGGGCAAATAGAGAGGTCGAGGAGCCGATGCAGACCCCGTGAAGATATACCTCGGAAATATTAAGCTCGTCGTGCAGAAATCTGCCCCAGGCGATAACGTCAGAATACTCGCGGTAGCCGAGGGAGTTGATTTTACCGTCCGAAAGGCCGTGAGCCCGCCCGTCGATAACGAGGACGTTATAGCCCGAAGCCCTGTACGGCTCGCCGAAAAAGTAGGAGTATAGACAGGACTCCATCCGCCCCGGGACTATTATGACGGCTTTTTTAAAGCCGAAGTCGAAATATTCGCCGTACAGCGAGAGGCGCCCGTTTTTTATTTTCACGTCGCGCTTTTTATCCGCGTGCTCCTCGCCCCACTTAAGGCCGCGCCTGTACATCTCGGCGTACTCCTCATCCTCGGGCATGCTCATCGAGCGGCCCCATTTTTCCTTCGAGGTACGGACGAGAAGCACCCTGTAAACGAGGGCGGGTATGCCGAGAAGCGGCACTGCGACGAGAACGAAAAGAGCGATGATAACGTAAACTATCCAGTCCATAGCCCACCTCAGGAGAGGCCGACGAGCCAGCCGTAAACGCTCTGGCCGCCGTAGATAAAGCTGAGCTCAAGGTCAGGGTAGACTTCGCCGATGCGCGCCTCAAGCAAAGCTTCCTCCGCCTCGTCCGTATCAAGACCGCGGAACAGTATGCAGGTCTCCCTCTCCGCGATATCGGAAACGGCGGCAAGCCCCGCTATAAGTGCGTCGACCCTGCTCCCGGCGGAGGCGGCGGGCTCCTCGTTGATAAACGAGAGCCAGTCGCCCGATTTAACGTGCATACCGTGATAGGTCGTATCCTTTGCGCTCTTAGCGACGGAGAGAGTGACCACGTTCTCGGCTCCGAGCTCCATCTGCCTTACGCGGTAATCGATATCCTCGCTGTCCGGAACGTCCATCGCGAGGGCGAAATAGCCCTCGACCATGCTCCTCGTCGGGAGAACGGTCACTTTTTTGCCCGTGGCGAGGGCGGCGGCCTGCTGTGCGGCAAGGGTTATGTTCTTGTTATTCGGCAGAACGAGGTACCTGTCCGCGTCAACCGCCTTGAAGGCGGAGACGAACTCCTGGGCTGAGGTGTTCATAGTAGAGCCCCCGTTGAGGATATCCCCGGCGCCTGCGCCGGAGAATAGCTCGCGCATACCGTCCCCGTCCGCCACGGTGATGACCCGGAGGGGGACGTGCTTTTTCGAGCTTTTTACCGCCCTGGTGTGCTCGTTGTGCTGCACCTGCATATTATCGAGCTTGAAGCTGATAAATTCGCCGTATTTCTGGGCGAGAGCCATAACGGCGGAGGGTATCTTCGTGTGGATATGCACCTTGACGCGGCGGTTATCCTGGACTGCGACTATCGAGTTTCCGCGCGCTTCGAGCTTTTTGATAAACGAGGGCAGGCGGAAATCCTGATCGTAGGCCGGGTCGAGAAGGAGCTGGAGTATGAACTCCATGCAGTAGCCGTCGATAAAGCTGCTGTGCTCGTTAAAAAGGCTGAGGTCAACGCTCGGCTGCGGGGCTTTCTCGGCTATCTCGTCGCCCGCCCCGGTCAGCACCTCTCCGTTTAGATATTTCAGCATGCCTTCGACGATGGTGATATAGCCGAGGCCGCCGGAATCGACGACGCCCGCCTCTTTAAGCTCGGATAAAAGCTCGGGCGTGTAGGCGAGGGTCTTTCTCATCTCCGCAAGGTACATTGACAGAAGCTGGTCTATCGTCGTCCTTCTCGTTACCTGGCTGCGGATATGCTCGATACCCTCGCGGGCTACGGTGAGTATCGTGCCCTCGACCGGGCGGATGACGGAGTTGTACGCCGTCTGATACGCCCTGATAAGGGAGCG